>JAHXHT010000081.1 GCA_025656435.1 Candidatus Thiodiazotropha sp. (ex Gloverina cf. vestifex)
GACTCCCGCAAATGACTCTACGGCGTTTCGGATGCGCTCTCTGTATGCCCTACATCGTTCCCTAACAGTCACAATTACGGCCATACAACCACGCCTACGCCTATCGGGGACTAATCGCCTCGGCTTTCAGCCTTCCATGGCGATCAGCGATTGAAACTCTTACCGGTCAGCGGCCGATGTTCATCGCTGTGAATCGCCCCCAACCCGTCCAACGGTAGACCAGCACCATCAATCACACGGCCCAGTAAATGATCTCCCACCACGGCCTCGCAGACACGCCCCGTAGGAATCACGCGGGCACCCTGCTCGAGACCGTGAATATCACCCGTGGGCATCAGGTAGAGACTCTCTTCACCAAAGCCAACCACTTCCGCCTCGATGTGCGCACCATTGCTGCTGACCACATCACACTGACCACCGATGGCGGCGCGACAGCCAACCGATTCCAGTGTGAGGCCAACCATTCTGGTCAGTCGACCTTCAACCACCAAACCACGATCGTCTCCCAGGCGGTCCTCGTAACGCTTGAGGCGCTCAGCCCAGAGTATTTGGCGGTCTTTACCCAGCAGTGGTCGAGACACCTAAGCACCCTCCTCGTCGTCAACGGCCCTGGCGCCAGCCAATAGGGGCGCGATAAGACTCGCCAATCGTGAATCAAGGGTTGCATCAATCTGTGAAGTATCTGTCACCACCTTGCAACCCCCTCGATTGATTACCGGGTCTTCCACCAAACTCCAGCCTACCTCGGTATCGCCTAAAGCGTAGATCTCGCGAATCAACTCAGCATCTTCGGGATGCACCATCAGGCGTACATTGCGGGAATTGACCGGAAGAATGGAGAGTGCTTCTCTGACGACACCCACAATCAGGTTTGGATCACTCTTCACCTCACGACGGACTAGCTGGCGTACGATGGCGATCACCAGAGAAAGCAGTTCACGTTCAATCTGATCATCAAGCTCCCTCAGAGGGCGTTCGAAAGCGGTCTGCAGGCGCTCAAAGACTGGTAAAGCGCTGAACTTCCTGATCGGCTTGCGCTAATCCCTCCTTGTGACCGAACTCAAATCCCTCCTGCTTACCTTTTTCATAGCCCTCTTCGTAGGCCTGCTTTTGAATTTGTTCCAACGCGGCTGCAGTCGGTGGTGCAGCAGGCGGATGAATCACCCGTTGGCCGCTGACCTTTTCTCCATGAACATCGGGCGGCAACCACTGCCTGACTTCATCTCTGTCATCATCGGCAGATGAGTTAGACGAACTCATCACCACCACCTCCCAGCATGATTTCACCCGCATCCGCCAGACGGCGTGCCACCACCAGGATCTCTTTCTGTGAGGATTCCACATCACTCAGTTTGGCAGGAGCGGCGGCTTCCAGGTCATCTTTCAGCATCTCGGCTGCACGCTTGGACATGTTCTTGAAGATCTTATCTTTGAGCGCTTCGTCAGCACCACGCAGTGCCAGCAGTAGCTGTTCGGTACTGACTTCGCGCAACAGTGCTTGAATACCCCGATCATCAACATCAATCAGGTTCTCGAAGACAAACATATTGTCTTGCAGTTCCTGCCCAAGATCGGAGTCTGTCTCAATGATCTCTTCCATCAGCTTGTTCTCGACAGCGCCGTCGAGCATGTTGAGAATCTCAGCCGCAGTCTTAACGCCGCCAAGACTGGAAGATTTCACATTGGTGGCGCCGGAGAACTGCTTATCCAGAATCTCATCCAATTCCTGAAGTGCAGCGGGCTGAATACCATCGAGTGTAGCAATTCTCATAATCACATCAGTGCGTACACGCTCGGGAAACTGGCTAACCACCTGAGCCGCCTGATCGCTCTCCAGGAAGGAAAGCACGATAGCGATAATCTGTGGATGCTCCAACCGGATCAGTTCTGCAATCGCACGCGGATCCATCCATTTGAGCTGTTCAAGACCCTTGCTGTTGCGTCCCAACAGAATACGATCGATGACCCCGCCCGCTTTGTCTTCGCCCAGCGCATTGGTCAACATGTTCCTGATGTACTCATCGGAACCCAGTCCCAGCGCGGTCTGTTTCTCCAGGGTGGAGACGAACTGATGCATCACCGACTCCATCTGGTCGGTGGTGACATCGGTCAGACCGGCCATCGCCAAGCCGACATCCTGGACCTCTTTCGGACCCATGTGACGAAGCAGTTCTGCGGCGTCCTTCTCTCCCAGGGCCAGCAGCAGGATAGCAGCGCGGTGAACGCCCCCAATCCTGGTTACCGTATTAGCTACGGCTGGTGGCTGTGCGGTTTGGGCTTGTTCAGTGTTTGCCATCTTCTGAAATCCACTTTTTTACGACCTGAGCAACACGCTTCGGGTCATCTGAAATCATAGTACGCGCAGCATCCAGCGTCTTCTCATAACTGCGCGGCCCGGGTAAGTGAAGGGCATCGTCATCCATCTCCAATCCAGCCATCTCGCCACCACCGACGCCTTGAGCACCAGCCATGCCACCACTTGTTACACCGGGGGTAGCCGCTACCATGTTACCTGTCGTACGGGTGACTGAGGCCTGACTCACCAACCGGCTCATGGTCGATTTGAGTACAAAAAAGATTAATAATGCAGCGAGTAGCCAACCACCACCCTGACGGACCCAGTCCCAGAACTTCGCCTGCTCCCAAAGCGGCACTTCCGGCAGTGGCTCTGGCTCAGCAGGAATAAAGAAGGATTCATTAATCACCTGCACACTATCGCCACGTTGTAGATTATAGCCAATGGCATCCTTAACCAGGTTGGCAATACGCGTAATCTCCTCGGGTGTCCGCTCTACCGGTATTGCCTGACCCTCCTCATTCGGCACATATCGGTCATTTACCAACACAGCAACAGAGAGTCGGCGCAGGCGGTTACTCGGCAGGCGGGTATGACTGATGGTCTTATCCACTTCATAATTTCGTATCGCCCGTTTACTGCTGTTGAGTGGAGTTCCACCGCCTTGGCCATTAATCCCACCGCCAGCCACTTCGGGAGCCGTTCCCGCAGCAGGCGGCTGATTGGAGAGCGCCCCCGGTACACCCTGGACTTCACTCAGCTGACTCTGCTGCTCATTAATCTGCTCCGAACGCAGTGCGTTGGCATCCGGGTTGAAATACTCCTGCGTCTGCTCTGTGATGGTGAAATCCACATCGGCCGTCACCTCGGCGCGAAGGTTTTCTCGGCCAACCAATGGCGCAAGAATATCTTCGACACGCTGTTTGAAGTGGGTCTCCAGTCCGCGGGTATAATCAAACTGGCTAGTGGTCAGCTCCATCTCCCTGGAGTCCTGCTTGGTGCTCAGCAGACGACCCCGCTGATCCACCACCGTGACGTTTGAGACCTCAAGCTCTGGAACGCTGGCGGCGACCAGATGGGTAATCGCCTCGACCTGACTTTTTTCAAGCGAGCGCCCGGCATAGAGCTTGACCACCACTGAGGCACTGGGAAATTTACGCTTGCGGACAAATACGGACTGCTTGGGTGTGGCCAAATGGACCCGTGCAGATTCCACATTGGCCATGGTCATGACTGAACGCGCCAATTCACCCTCGATGGCTCGCTGGTATCTTGCTGATTCAACCAGTCGACTGGTGGTGAATCCCGTGTCCTCCTGCATCAGTTCGAAACCGACAGAGCCCGATTGCGGCAAACCCTGACCGGCAAGCTTCATCCGTGCCTCTTGCAGATCACCGCTTGGCACCATGATAATTCCATTGGCCTGATCAATTTCATACTTGATACCCGCAGACTGCAGCGCCTGAGCGATCTCCATCGAGTCCTTTTGTGCCAAATTGCCGTATAGCGGACTATAGCTCGGTGTCGAGGACCACCACACCACAACCACGCCTAAAGCCACGCTGGCGGCAATACCCACCATCACGGCAATCTGACGAACAATAGGATTATCTTGTATCCGGTTGGCCACCAGGAGGTCGCTACCGGTTTCTTGCGCTGTTGTTACAGTATCCATTATTTCACTTTATAATCAGTATGTTAGATAGGCATGTTCATAACATCTTTATACGCTTCAATCAGCTTATTGCGTACCTGAACCATGGCTTCAAAGGATAGGCTCGACTTCTGAGCAGCCACCATGACCTGCGCCAGATCCATATCCCCTTCACCCTTTTCGAACGAAGCCCGCATGGCGCTGGCCTCTTGCTGGATGTCATTCACTTTATCGATCGATTGCTTCAACAGCGCACCGAAATCTGCACCTCCACTACCCGGCATCTCTTCGGTCTGACTCGTAGCCTTGGTGGACATTACCCGCATCTGCGCCAAGACTTGATCAATATTCACATTGGTATTCATTTGCTTATCTCTGACTCTTTTTTCCGTTATTCACTACTACGCAGAATCCGTACCATTTCGTCTCATCTGGGAATCGCCACGCCGGCATCGCGCATACGAGCGATCTTGTAGCGCAAGGTGCGTTGACTGATACCCAGTTTTTCCGCTGCCATTTTGCGGCTACCGCTACCCTCTTCCAGCGCATCCAGGATCATCTGCTCTTCGACTGAACGCAGGTCTTCAGGCAGGCGTCTGCCACTCGATGAGACCGGTTTCTCTTCGTGTGACTGTGGCGAAGGGGATGACGGCTCTTCGAAGCAGAGATCCTGTGCCTGAATCTGATGATTTTCGTGCAGAATCATCGCTCGCTGCATGAGGTTGTCGAGCTCTCGGATGTTGCCAGGCCAGGGATGACTCAGCAGATGCTGCTTCGCGTCATTGCTCAATTCAGGTAACGCCTGTCCAGGTCGTAGATTCTTCTTCAGCAGATAACGGGCCAGGGGCAGAATGTCACGCTGACGCTCGCGCAATGGAGGCAGGGTCAGCGGGAAGACATTGAGACGATAGTAAAGATCTTCACGAAAACGTCCCGCCGAAACCTCTTCCCGCAGTTTACGGTTGGTGGTGGCCAGCACACGCACATCCAGTTCGATCAGCTTGCGGCCACCGAGCCGTTCCAGCTCACGCTCTTGCAGTACACGCAGCAGTTTGGCCTGCAGGGCCAGACTCATCTCGGAGATCTCATCCAGCAGCAAGGTACCGCCCTGGGCCTGTTCAAATTTACCCGGTGCAGACTGATAGGCGCCGGTAAAAGCACCCTTCTCATAACCGAAGAGTACCGCCTCCAACATATTCTCCGGAATAGCGGCACAGTTGATGGCAATAAAGGGGCCGTCCACCCGAGGCGAGCGTTGGTGAATGTAGCGGGCGAAGACCTCTTTGCCGGTGCCGCTCTCACCGTTCAGCAATACCGTGGCTTCGCTCAGTGCCACACGACGGGCTAGCTCCAGCACTTCTCGGCTGCGCAGATCTTCCACCACAGGCCCTTCTATTGGCTCATCATTGATAGGCCTGACCAGTCCGGCCACTTTGCTGACCAGCACTTCCGCTTCGAAAGGCTTGACCAGGTAGTCGACTGCACCATCATGCATCGCCGCTACTGCCTGTTCGATACTGCCATAGGCGGTCATCAGCAATACGGGTAGATCAGGATGGGTCGTTTTGATCTGACGCAACAGAGCATGACCATCCATCGGCCGCATCTGTACATCACTGACTACCATGCCGACCGGTTCCTGCTGCAGGATCTCGAACGCGGCACTTCCTTCCTCGGTGGCCTTTACTGGATATCCAGCCAGTTCCAGGGTTTCGCTCAGGGCTTCCCGCAAGGCCGGGTCGTCCTCAACAATCAGAACTGTCGCCAGACTCGTGAAAGACTCCTCGTTTTTTCAAATGGCATTTTTCTTTGTTGCATCATGACAGACGCCTCTGAAATTACCTGTACAGGCTTCATCGCAAGGGGAAATCGAATACGGAATGCGGCACCACCCGTCAGAGCCTGCTCTGCATGAATCTCACCGCCATGGCTAAGTACCAGATTCTGTACCACGGCTAAACCGAGTCCTGTGCCGCCGCTTCTGGTGGTGAAAAAAGGATCAAAAACTTGTTGTTGCAGGTCCTTGGAGATACCCGTGCCGTTGTCGATGAACTCGATCTCAATCTCACTAGTAACCCGTATGGTGATGCTAATCTCACTGGCCTGGTGCTGAATGGCGTTCTCCAGCAAATTGCCAAACATGCCATGCAGGGCATCTCTGCGACCAATCATGCGTGCTTCACCCGCACTCTTGTCATCCAGCTTCAGAACGACATTAGGGGACCCCAGCGTCTGCCGTGTAAGGGCGATAAAAGCTTTAAGCGTTTCACTCAGGCAGATGTTCGTCTCACCGGCTTCGTCGCCTCGAGCAAACATGAGAATGTCGTGAATTTGACGCTCCATGTGTTGCAGACGATCACGTAGTTTTTCAGTAAATTGTTTACGCTTTTGGGGATCTATTTTGTCAGTCGCAAGGTGGGAGGTGTAGAGCAAAGAGGTACTCAGAGGTGTACGCATCTGGTGCGCCAGTTGGGCCGACATTTCACCCATGGCGGTAAGCCGTTCACGTCGATTCAAGCGCTCTTGTAAACGACGGGTTTCGGTGACGTCCAACATCACAAGGATACGTCCGGGTGTCTGTTCCAGTTCACTGGATGTGAGAGTTAATAGCTGCCCGCTCTTGAGCTTCAGTTCGTTGCCGTCAATACCATCGCTAAGCGCAACTTCACTTAAGAGATCAGACCAGAAGCGTTTAAACAACAGAGATCCCAGCAGGCGTTCAGCTGCCGGATTGTACTCTCTGATACGCTCTTCTCCATCAAGCACAATGACTGCTGCTGGCAGAGTCTCCAACAACCGTTCCAGTCTGTCGGCCAGACGCTCTTTCTCAGCCAGCTGCACCATCCGCTCGCTGCGTGCCGCTGCCAACTCCTGACTGAGTTCCACTGCAGTTGACGGTAGGAGCCCGTTAGCTCCTCAGACAGCTGATTGAACAGCATGAATGCCGATTCAAGCGCATGTTGCTTGTCTGAAAGCGAGGGTTTTGGTGACACGTCTTGCGACCTCTGTTGTCTTTAGTCATTTAACACAATAGACAACAGCAATTAGCATGCCGAATTTATATTTATAATATTTTCAATAAGTTACAGAACGTAACTTAGAAGAACGTCAAATTCCCGTCGACTCACTTTGACGCTGGAGGCCATATTTTCGCAGTTTTTCGACGAGTGTGGTTCTACGCATATGGAGCCGCTTGGCCGCATGAGCCACAATACCGTCCGACTCGTCCAGCGCCTGTTGAATCAGACTCTGCTCCAGGGTATTGAGGTGTGCTTTCAGATCGAGCCCGTCACTGGGTAGACGCGGTGCAGTGACCGTGGTTCCCGGCTCGTCACCAGAGAGGGAAACATCGGGCAACTGAACAGTATCCATCAGGTTGCCGGCCGGTTTGAATTTCTCAGGGAGATCGTTCACATCCACGACCCCATAGGGGTGCAAAATCGCCAGGCGTTCCATAAGATTGGCCAGCTCCCGGACATTCCCCGGCCAACGATAGTGGCTAAGTCCGGCAATGGCTGCCGGTGTGAGCCGTACCGAGCCGCGCTTCTCGTGTTCGATACGATAAATCAGATCGTTGACCAACACCGGGATGTCTTCGACACGATCTCTCAGTGGCGGCATATCAATGGGGAAGACATTTAATCGATAGTAAAGATCTTCACGAAAATCACCGTTGGTGATGGCCGACTCGAGATTCCTGTGTGTCGCGGCAATGATACGAACGTTACAGGGGATGGTTTTGTTGCTGCCGACCCGCTCAAAAGTACGTTCCTGCAGCACACGCAACAATTTGACCTGCATCGGCATGCTCATGTCGCCGATCTCATCAAGGAACAGTGTGCCACCTTCAGCCATCTCGAAGCGGCCCTGGCGGGCACTGATGGCGCCGGTAAAGGCCCCCTTCTCATGACCGAAAAGCTCACTTTCCAAAAGATCGGCGGGTATGGCGCCACAGTTAACGGGGGCAAAGGGTTTGCCCCGTCTCACCGAATGAAAATGTAACTTACGTGCAACCACTTCCTTACCAGTGCCAGATTCACCCAGTATCAACACAGTGGCATCGGAGTCAGCAACCTGTTCGATCATTTTGTTGACCTGGCGCGTCGCCCGGCTGCTGCCTGAAAGACTACGGAAAAGTTCAACGGGGCGTGATTTAGGTCCGGATTGGCTATGGGACTCCCGGAACACCTGCGCCTTGTGCGCTAAGGCCATCAGATCATCGTAGTGTGTCGGCAGCTTCAAATTGCCGATCACATTGGGGAAACCATCGGCTTTCTCCGGAATACCTTCTGCATCATCGAAGATTTGAAAAACAGGAATGGCCGGATTCTCATCGGCAAGTTGCTTTAGCAGATTCTCTCGTTCATTGCCCTGGAACCCGGATCCCAACATCACCGCAATGCAGCCATTTTGTGAAGCACCGACTTGCTCTACAACTTTTTCAGGACCATCAATATTCAGGATTTCCCCATCCACGAAAGCAAGAACCTGTTTCAGATAATTCTGACGTTCTTGATCCTTCTCCAACAAGTAGATGCAAAGATTTGGAAACACCGGATTATCTTTCTCGTGTTGAAGCCCCATATCAAGTAAGTCCCTTCATTCTGATGTGGCTCCTGCCTCAATAGTTGCGAAGTTAAGCAGCAAATCGGTAAAATGTCAAAATTACGTCGGACCAAGATTATTATTTAACTAGTTTATTTAACATACTGTTAGGGAAGGATCTTAGGCTATTTTTCCCGCTCATGCAGAATTCAATATTGGATGCATGATTTTTGTTCCCATCTCACTAACAGAAAACTGACGCTGACACTTTTCAGACAAAATCCCGCCTTTGGGTACATCTGGACAAGCACCTATCGCCCAGGCTTTTCAGGAAAAAAAATACAAGCGTGTCGCTACCTCATGAAAGATTTTGGGACATCCGAGTCCCCAAAATCGACTCGCCAACGCGACAGCCGTTATGCCCCGACCGTCC
>JAHXHT010000082.1 GCA_025656435.1 Candidatus Thiodiazotropha sp. (ex Gloverina cf. vestifex)
GGTCGGGGCATAACGGCTGTCGCGTTGGCGAGTCGATTTTGGGGACTCGGATGTCCCAAAATCTTTCACGAGGTAGCGACACGCTTGTAGTGCTTTTTGTTAATTGGTGGGCCCACTAGGACTCGAACCTAGGACCAAGGGATTATGAGTCCCCTGCTCTAACCAACTGAGCTATGGGCCCGGAATCGGCGGGTTTCTAACAGATTTCACCCGTAATTTCAGCAACTTTGCTGCAGTTACGGGTGAATCAGTCCGGTGAATCGCCGTCGAGGAAGCTGCGCAGGCGATCGGAGCGGGAGGGGTGACGCAGTTTGCGCAGGGCCTTGGCTTCGATCTGTCGGATACGCTCTCGAGTGACGTCGAACTGTTTGCCGACCTCTTCCAGGGTGTGGTCGGTGTTCATGTCGATGCCGAAGCGCATGCGCAGGACTTTGGCTTCCCGTCCGGTCAGGCCGGCCAGCATGTTCTGGGTTGCCTCACCAAGTCCCTCTGCGGTGGCCGACTCGATAGGGGAGACGACGCCGGCATCTTCAATGAAGTCGCCCAAGTGTGAATCTTCGTCATCGCCGATGGGGGTCTCCATGGAGATCGGCTCTTTGGCAATCTTCAGCACCTTGCGGATCTTGTCTTCCGGCATGTCCATGCGTTCGGCCAGCTCTTCCGGCGTGGCTTCGCGACCCATCTCCTGAATCATTTGGCGGGAGATGCGGTTGAGCTTGTTGATGGTCTCGATCATGTGCACCGGAATACGGATGGTGCGGGCCTGGTCCGCGATGGAACGGGTGATCGCCTGGCGAATCCACCAGGTGGCATAGGTCGAGAATTTGTAACCGCGACGGTATTCGAATTTGTCGACCGCTTTCATCAGGCCGATGTTGCCCTCCTGGATCAGGTCCAGGAACTGCAGGCCGCGGTTTGTGTACTTCTTGGCGATGGAGATGACCAGTCGCAGATTGGCTTCGACCATCTCTTTCTTGGCGCGGCGTGCTTTGGCCTCACCGATGGACATCTTGCGGTTGGTCTCTTTGATCTCGCCAATGGTCAGCTGGCAATCAGTCTCGAGCGCGACCAGGCGCTTCTGAGCCTTCAGGATCTCGTCGGCATGCTCCTCGAGGGCAACGGAGAAATCCTTGCCTTTCTTGATCTGGTCGTGAATCCAATCGAGATTGGTCTCATTGTCCGGGAAAGAGGTGATGAACTCTTTGCGAGGCATGCGGGCCTTATCGATGCAAAGGTTCATGATGATCCTCTCCTGGCTGCGGATACGCTCAATGGTGTCGCGCAGGGAGTTGACCAGCATATTGAAGGTTGCCGGTACCAGTTTGAATTCGAGGAAGGATTCTGCAACGCCATCCAGTGCCTTCTGGGTTTTTGCGCTGGTACGGCCGTTTTTCTTGATGGCTGTGCAAAGCGTCTTATAGCGCTTGCGCAACTGCCTGGCCTTGGCAGCGACCTCTTCGGGATCCGGGCCTGTGTTTTCAGGCTCATCGTCCTCGTCGTCACTGTTATCGCCGTTCTCTGAGCCAGCTTTTTCCGGCTTGGCGCCATTTGCGGGCGGCTGTGTATTGACCGGCGTGGGGATGGGGATGTCATCCGGTTCGTTGGGATCGATGAAACCGTTGGTGACGTCGGCCATGCGGGTGACGCCCTCTTCGATCCCTTCCAGTCGGACACAGAGCTTCTCGACGGCGACGGGGAAAGTGGCCAGTGCAGCGGAGACCTGGTTGAGGCCCTCTTCGATACGCTTGGCGATGCGTAGCTCGCCCTCGCGGGTAAGCAGTTCCACCGTGCCCATCTCACGCATGTACATGCGGACGGGGTCGGTAGTACGGCCAAATTCACTGTCTACGCTGGCCAGAGCGGCGGCTGCGGCTTCGGCGGTGTCTTCATCGGGGGTGACGGCGTTGTCGCTGAGGTTGTTATCCTCAAGATCGGGCGCAGTCTCATGCACGGTAATACCCATGTCATTGATCATGCGAACAATATCTTCAATCTGCTCGGGCTCAACGATACCATCCGGCAGGTGGTCGTTGACTTCCGCATAGGTCAGAAAACCCTGCTCCTTACCCTTTGCAATCAGTTGCTTTAATTGAGATTGCTGCTGTTCCTGATTCATCTTTTACCTTGAATTTGTACGAGAGCTACCGCCTTTGGGCTGAACGCACCATACTAGCACAGCTTAGTGCGTATATTCTACCAGTATAGGGTTTTCCATGATATTCGTGTTCAATCTGCCGACTTGTCATCACTGTCGGTGTCGAGCGATCCTGGATAGCGTTTTTTCAGTGCTTCCAGCTCTGTTTCAGACAGTTCGCTGGGTTTGAGATTCCCTGGAAGTGGGCGACTCTCCTTGCGATATTGGCTGTTGATTTTGACCAGTGCGTCGCGCAGTTCTGTCTCCTGGTCCATTTCCGGTAGGTTGAAAGTGTGTTCGGCGAGCTTGTTGAGATGGCTGAAGTGCTCGCTATCCCGCCAGCGCTCCAGCAGCGCCGCCTTGTTAAGCGTAGGTTGAGAACGAATAATTTCAAGCAGTTGCGACAAAATCTGTGTACCTGTTGTATCCCACTGTTTCCAGTTGTCCTCCACACTGTCTGCTGTATTGACCAGATGGGGGTTATCCAGCAGAAGTGCAATAGCCAAACGTATCGGCGTGGGGCGCGTACTCTTGAAAGATTGTCTGTTAACCGCCTGACGCGTCACATCCCGGGGTTGTCTCTCACCTCTGTCCAGGTGGCCGTCACGAATACCCACCAGACCTTCCAGGTGCTGATACATCATGCGCCGGAACAGTCCGGGCGGGAGTCGATCCAGGTGGGGTTTTGCCAGTTCGGCCAGGTGGGCACGGCCGTCAATGGTCTCCATCTTGACCTGCCGGGTGAGCTGTTGAAAAAGAAATTCGGAGAGGGGTAGGGCATCATCAATGCGTTGTTCGAAGGCTTCTTGACCCTCTTTGCGTACCAGGGTGTCCGGGTCCTCACCGTCGGGCAGGAAGAGAAAACGCGCTTCCCGGCCTTCACGCATAATCGGTAGGGTGGTCTGTAGGGCCTTCCAGGCAGCATCTTTACCCGCACGGTCGCCGTCGAAGCAGAAAACCACCTCCGGGCAGGTGCGAAAGATCAGCCCCAGATGGTCCTGGGTGGTGGCTGTGCCAAGGGTGGCCACCGCATTGAGGATGCCGAACTGAGCCAGCGCCACCACATCCATGTAGCCTTCGACCACCAGTAGTCGCTGGAGTTTGTTGTTCGCCCGGCGTGCTTCATGGAGGCCGTAGAGCTCCCGCCCCTTATGGAACAGCGGGGTTTCGGGGGAGTTGAGGTATTTGGGCTTGTCATCCCCCAGTACCCGACCGCCGAAACCGATGACGCGGCCGCGGGTGTCGTGGATTGGGAAGACAATCCGGTCGCGGAAGCGGTCGTAGCGTTTTCCCTCGGGTTCGCTGGTCAGGCCGCACTGGCCGAGGCGTTCGATGGTGGATTGGTCTTGTCCCAGGGCTGAGAGCAGATTGTCCCAGCCGGGTGGGGCGTAGCCGACGTGAAATTTTGCCGCAATCTCGCCGGTGAGTCCCCGTGATTTGAGGTAGCCGATAGCGCGGGGGGACTCAGGGTGGTGGCGTAGCTGCTGCTGGTAGAAGCGGGAGGCTTCGTCCATCAAGTCGAAGAGGGGGCGCAGGTCTGGCCCCTGGTCGTGCCCTGCCTCACGCGGCACTTCCATGCCTGCTGATTCCGCAAGCTCCTCCACCGCTTCGACGAAGCCCAGGTTGTCGTATTCCATCAGAAAGCCGATGGCAGAGCCATGGGCGGCGCAACCGAAGCAGTGGTAGAACTGTTTCGATTGGCTAACGGTGAATGAGGGGGTCTTCTCGTCGTGGAAAGGGCAGCAGGCCTGGAAATCGCGTCCTGCCTTTTTCAGCGGGACACGGCGGTTGATAATCTCAACCACGTCAACGCGATTGAGCAGTTCGTCGATGAACTGGGAGGGGATCTTACCGGGCATGGGAGCCAGTGTGCCCGTTGCGATCGGCAGTCATCTGGAGGATAGCCGATAGTGAGGTGGGTGCGGCCGTCAGCCTGACAGCTTCTGTTTGACCAGGCCGCTGACTTTGCCCATGTCCGCCCGGCCCTGCATCTTGGGCTTGAGGATGCCCATGACCTTGTCCATGTCCCGCACGGACGATGCACCTGTCTTGTTGACGGCATCGTCGACCATCGATGTGATCTCCTCGTCGTTGAGGCCTTCCGGCATGTAGACCTGGATGATGGCGATCTCGCGCTTCTCCTGGTCGGCCAGTTCCTGGCGGCCTGCATTTTCGTACTGGGTGATGGAGCCCCGCCGCTGCTTGATCATCTTTTCCAGTACAGCCAACACCAGATCGTCTTCCATCTCGATCCGCTCGTCGACCTCACGCTGCTTGATGGCAGCAGTGATCAGACGCAGCGTCACGAGCCGATCCTTGTCTTTGGCCTTCATGGCGGCCTTGACGTCATCCTGGATGCGAATCTTTAACATGCTGGTGGTTTATTGCGGAGTAGCGTCGATCAGTACTGGCGCTCGAAGCGGCGGCTTTCGCGGGAGACCTTCTTGAGGGTACGCTTGACGGCAGCTGCAGCCTTACGTTTACGTTCCCAAGTGGGCTTTTCGTAGAATTCGCGACGACGGACTTCGGCGAGAACGCCTGCCTTCTCACAAGAGCGCTTGAAACGGCGCATAGCGACTTCAAAAGGTTCGTTCTCTTTAACGCGTACGTTAGGCATCTATTCTGTTTCCTCAGATCTGTTAAGCTGGCTCAGCCACGTGAAAGGCGGAAATTCTACTCATTGGCGGCGGCGTTTGCAAAGGCGCAGCTGCAAAAAACCAAGAAAACTTCAGAAAAATGCGTGTATTGGGTATCGAAACCTCCTGCGACGAGACGGGAGTGGCCATTTATGACAGCGAAGCAGGGCTGCTGGCCCATGCCCTGCACAGCCAGGTTGAACTGCATGCAGCTTATGGCGGGGTCGTGCCTGAACTGGCCTCCAGAGACCATGTGCGTAAGGTCTTGCCCCTGATCCGCCAGCTTTTGGATGAGGCCGCGATCAAGGCCGATTCATTGGATGGCATCGCCTATACCGCAGGCCCGGGCTTGGTGGGAGCGCTACTGGTAGGGGCCGCTGTGGGCCGCAGTCTGGCCTGGTCCTGGGGTATTCCTGCGGTGGGGGTGCATCATATGGAGGGTCATCTGCTGGCGCCGATGCTGGAAGCACGTCCGCCGGCTTTTCCTTTTGTCGCGATGCTGGTCTCCGGTGGGCACACACAGCTGGTGGAGGTGACAGGTATCGGTCAATACCGATTGCTGGGCGATTCTTTGGATGATGCTGCCGGAGAGGCTTTTGACAAGACTGCCAAGCTTTTGGGGCTGCCTTATCCTGGAGGTCCCGAATTGGCCCGACTGGCCGAGGAGGGTGATCCCAAACGCTACCGCTTTCCCCGACCGATGACGGATCGTCCTGGGCTCGATTTCAGTTTCAGCGGTCTGAAGACCTTTGCCCTCAATACGCTGACGGATGCCAAACAGCAGGAGGGTGATCCCTTTCCCCGGCAGACCCAGGCCGATATTGCCCGAGCCTTTGAGGATGCGGTGGTGGATACCTTGAAGATCAAATGCCGCAGAGCCATTCGTGAGACCGGCTTCAAGACCCTGGTGATGGCGGGTGGTGTCAGCGCCAATCGCAGACTGCGCCAGCAAATCAGCGAGATGATGACGAAGGAGGGGGGTGAGGCCTTCTATCCCCGACCGGAATTCTGCATTGACAATGGCGCCATGATCGCCTTTGCCGGTTGGCAGCGACTCAAGGCAGGTCTCAGTGAGCCTTTGGGTATTAAGGTGACGCCCCGCTGGTCGATGGAGACCTTGGCTTTTGGGGATGAGATCGATCGTCAGTCATCATCCGCAGGCTAAACGGTGTTGATGGTGCGACCCTGCCACACCAGTAGGCTTTGGTTTTGCGTATGCAATCCATGCAAGACCCTTCACAGGGTACTGATGAAGGAATACCGAGATTATTTGGTGATTTCTTAGACCGGCATCTTCGAGCGTTCTCCCGCAATTTCCCGCACCATTCTCGGTACCAGATAGCCGGGCAGCCGGGTCCGCAAGGCTTGTTGGATCTCGAGTGCGCGTGCCTCTTCCACCTCAAAGTGGGCAGCGCCCGCCACCCGATCTAGCAGGTGAAGATAATAGGGTATGACACCAATGCTGAACAGCCGCTCGCTTAACTTTACAAGGGTCTGCGCCTTGTCATTCACGCCCTTCAGCAGTACAGACTGATTTAACAGGGTGATACCTGCTGCTTTCAATTGTCCCATGGCCTCAGCCACCTGTGGCGAGAGCTCGTTGGGGTGGTTGGCATGAATAACGATCACAGTTTCGAAACGGCCACGGGTTAAAAGCCCAATCAGTTGAGGTCCGATCCGTTGCGGCAGCACCACTGGCAATCGGGTGTGTAGCCGAAGTCGTTTGATCTGAGGCAGTGATTCAAGTTGTTCCAGCCAGTCGGCCAGTCTCTCGTCATTCACCATCAACGGATCA
Organism: Candidatus Thiodiazotropha sp. (ex Gloverina cf. vestifex); assembly: GCA_025656435.1. GTDB lineage: Bacteria > Pseudomonadota > Gammaproteobacteria > Chromatiales > Chromatiaceae > Thiodiazotropha. The sequence continues at coordinate 6,566 of JAHXHT010000082.1, forward strand.
CCACCACTGAGGATCACCTCTTCAATCTCATTGTGGTTTCGCAGATAGTCCAGAATCCTCATCCATTGGCGGGGAGAGGCGGAGCCATTGGAGTAGACGTAGTGACGACGAAAACAGTACCGGCAATGTACGGCGCAGGCGCCGGTAGCGACGATCAGGGCGCGGCCCTGGTACTTATGCAGCAGTCCTGGACAGGCCTCTGACTCTTTATCACCGACCGGATTACCTGTGAATTCCGCTATCAGAGACATCTCTTCCGCCAGGGGAAGGACCTGCCTGAGTAACGGATCATGGGGGTCGCCCGGCTGCATCAGGGCAGCGAACTCTCTTGGTACCCTAAGGCTGAAATCCTGAATGGCTTGCTCAGTGCCGGGCGACTTGCCGTCATCAAACTGGAGGTATTTAAGCAGCGAAGGCAGATCCGTGAAGGCCCTGGAGAGTGACTGTTGCCAATCGGGTGTCTGCAAACTTGCTTCGCACTCAGGTATGATGTGCGCCGCAATTGATCTGTTTCGTGAGGAAGACATGGCTAGTTATAGCACCAGTGAGTTTAAAGGCGGGTTGAAGATCATGCTGGATGGCGATCCCTGCTCCATTATTGAAAACGAATTCGTCAAGCCAGGCAAAGGGCAGGCCTTCAATCGGGTGAAGATCCGCAATCTCAAGACCGGCCGTGTATTGGAAAAAACTTTCAAATCCGGTGAGTCGGTGGAGGCTGCCGATGTCCACGAGACCAATATGCAGTATCTCTATGCGGATGGCGAGTTCTGGTACTTCATGGACCCGGACACCTTCGAACAGGTCAGTGCCGACAAGGCTGCGGTGGGTGAGAGTCTTAAGTGGCTGAAAGAGCAGGACCTCTGCACCGTGACCCTGTGGAACGGGTCCCCCATCATTGTCGAGCCGCCCAAGTTTGTGGTCCTGACAATCACCGATACCGATCCCGGCCTGAAGGGTGATACCTCCGGCAGCGGCGGCAAGCCCGCCACGCTTGAGACAGGTGCAGTCGTGCGCGTGCCCCTGTTCGTGCAGATTGGTGAGACGATCAAGGTCGATACGCGCTCTGCCGAGTATGTCTCCCGCGCCAAAGAGGATTAGTGCCGGCGTTCAGACCAGAAGGCCGCATGACTGAAAAGCCCGACTGGCGACCGTCTGCTTCCCTGGAGATGATCCAGGCTCGGGCCAGTCTGCTCGATCGGATTCGTGATTATTTTAGGCAGGCCGGGGTGCTCGAAGTCGAGACTCCGGTTTGTTCTCGGTTCGGTGTTACCGACCCCGCTATCGAAAGTCTCACCACCCGTTATACCGGTCCCACCGCTGCCCAGGGGTGCGATCTGTATCTGCAGACCTCACCTGAATTCCCCATGAAAAGGCTGCTGGCGGCAGGCAGTGGTCCTATCTACCAGATCTGCCGGGTGTTCCGGGATGGTGAATTGGGAAGACGGCATCACCCGGAATTCAGCCTGCTTGAGTGGTACCGACCGGGATTTGATCACCATGCGCTGATGGATGAGGTGGCCAGCCTGATCAACCGGCTGACGCAAGCTCCGCTGACTGTAGAGAAACTCAGTTACCATGAGGCATTTGATCGCTACCTTCAAATAGATCCGCATACGACGAGTCTGGAGCAGTTGCGTGACTGTGCCATAGAGCGGGAGGTAGCGGGCGCCGACAACCTGGTTATGGACTCCCGGGATGCCTGGCTCGATCTGTTACTGAGCCATCTCATCGAACCGCATCTGGGTGAGACAGGGATGACTTTTCTCTATGACTATCCGGTCAGCCAGGCAGCCTTGGCCAGGGTGAAAGATGGCACTCCCCCCGTGGCAGAACGTTTCGAGCTCTACCTGTCGGGGATGGAGATCGCCAACGGTTTCCATGAACTGTTGGATGCCGGGGAGCAGCGGAGAAGATTTCTTGATGACAACCATCGTCGTGCAGCAGCGGGAATACAACAGATCCCAATGGATGAAGCATTGATCGATGCCCTGGCCTCAGGGATGCCTGCATGTGCCGGTGTTGCACTGGGTATTGACCGGTTGCTGATGTTTTTGACCGGCTGTAACGACATCCGAAAACTCCTCGCATTCGATATCACAAAAGCCTGAAATTGACGGCAGACGAGCAAAAAAACCAGTCAAAACGGGAAATTAATTCACCAAAATTCCCCTATTGATCCCCTTCTTGGCCGAATTAACACTTGTTTATAAAAGCGTTGCTTAGACCCCATTAGGGAAGCTCTGAACGAATCCATCGATTGAGGGATAATGGTGCACATTCTAGGCCAATCATTATATAGACCCCATGAAGCAAACAA
>JAHXHT010000083.1 GCA_025656435.1 Candidatus Thiodiazotropha sp. (ex Gloverina cf. vestifex)
CTAACAGTCACAATTACGGCCATACAACCGCGCCTACGCCTATCGGGGACTAATCGCCTCGGCTTTCAGCCTTCCATGGCGATCAGCGGGAGAGTTATTCACGGATAATACCAATAGTTAAGACAATCTGCGAAAATCACTACCATGCAGTTATTAAACGAGAGTCCATTCTATCCAGAAAACCGGCAGGCCTTTGACCGCTGGAAAGCGACTAAGCTGTCACATTACCCACAGAATCTTGACGATTTGGTAGTTGAAATTGGTGATCCCAGGCAACTCACACCCGCTGAGCGCGATAGACTGCTATCACTTTGCCAAAAGTCTAACATGGCCATCTGGGCAGGTTTATCAGAACACGACAGCGACAAAGATATCATTCGCAGTCTGGGTCTAAACTTCGGACTCGAGCACCTTGATCACAACATGTGTGCCGATAATGATGCCATTACATCACTGACTGTCCAGTCAGATGCCTTGAGACAGGGCTACATCCCCTACTCCAATCGACCAATCGCATGGCATACGGATGGTTATTACAACCCACTCGATCAGCAGATTCACGGTCTACTCCTGCACTGTGTGCAACCCGCCGATGAGGGTGGTGAGAATGAGTTATTGGATCATGAAATCGTCTATCTACGGATTAGAGACGAAAACCCGGACTTTATTCGTGCCCTGATGCACCCCCGAGCAATGACCATCCCTGCAAATACAGTCGAAGGTGAAGAGATAAGGCCGGCCCGAACTGGCCCAGTATTCGCCATCTATCCCGATGGCCATCTACATATGCGCTATACGGACAGAAGTCGCAGTATTGAGTGGCTGGATGACCCACTCCTCGCAGAGGCCGTCATTTGTTTGAAAAGCGTCCTGAAGACGCCATCGGCCTGGCACTTTAAGGGCAAACTTGAGGCCGGACAAGGCCTAATCTCCAACAATGTACTACATACCCGTAGTGGGTTCAGCGATGGGGATAATAGCCGATTACTCTATCGTGCTCGTTACTTTGATCGCATCAAGGGCTGCTATTAACCCGGCACCTTAATAGGCCATGTTCAGGCATCATTGTGCAGATCGAGCATGTTCCTTTCGGCCGAATCATCCTGGTTTTTTGCACCATCGTTCCGAAGCAGTTCTAGTTGCTCCAGGTAGGTGTTACTCACATCACCCGTCACATATTCGCCATTAAAAACAGAACAATCAAAGCGTTCGATATCGCTTTTACCTTTTTTATAGACCGAATCTATCAAGTCCTGAAGATCCTGGTAGATCATCCGGTCGGCGCCGATAATCTCCCTTATCTCATCCTCTGACCTGTCATGTGCCACCAGCTCGCTGGCTGCCGGCATATCGATACCATAAACATTCGGATACCTCACAGGAGGTGCCGCTGAGGCAAAATAGACCCGCTTCGCACCTGCGTCACGCGCCATTTGCACAATCTGCTGGGATGTGGTGCCACGTACGACAGAATCATCGACCAGCAGTACATTCTTACCCTTGAACTCCAGATCGATGGCATTGAGCTTTTGACGCACGGATTTTTTCCGCACTGTCTGCCCGGGCATGATGAAGGTACGGCCGATATAACGATTCTTGATGAAACCCTCTCTGTATCGCACACCCAATACATTGGCCAGCACAAGCGCCGCTGTACGGCTGGTATCCGGAATAGGAATCACCACATCGATATCGTGATCGGGCCACTCCCGCTGAATTTTCTTTGCCATCTTCTTACCCATGCGGGAACGCGCCTTGTGGACGAAGATGTTATCGATAACCGAATCGGGGCGGGCAAAATAGACAAATTCGAAGATACAGGGCGACTTAACCGGATTGGCCGCACACTGCTGTGCATGAAACCGCCCCTCTTTGCTGATAAAAATCGCCTCTCCCGGCTCCAAATCTCGTACCCGTTCAAAACCGAGCGCATCAAGAGCGACACTCTCGGAGGCAATCATATATTCGGTGCCCAGATCGGTTTCCCGCTTACCATAGACAATAGGTCGGATGGCATTCGGATCACGAAAACCGATCAGACCCACATTGGGTATCATGGCGACAGCGGCATAACCACCCCGACAACGGCGATGTACGCCTGCCACTGCCCTAAAGGTATCCTCAGGGGCAATGCGCAATTTGTTCTGCATCTGCAGTTCATGCGCAAAAATATTGAGTAGAATCTCAGAATCTGAAGAGGTGTTGATATGCCGCAGATCTTCGACGAAGAGATCTCTGGTGAGTTCTTCGGCATTGGTCAGGTTCCCGTTATGGGCCAAAGTAATACCGTAGGGAGAGTTGACGTAGAAAGGCTGTGCCTCTGACGAAGACGAGTTTCCGGCCGTTGGATAACGGACGTGGCCCAATCCCATCCGACCTTTCAAACGCATCATGTGACGTGTATGAAATACATCCCGGGCCAAGCCATTCGCCTTACGCAAAAAGAGTTTTCCCTGGTTACAGGTCACAATCCCGGCGGCATCCTGGCCTCGGTGCTGAAGCACCAGCAAGGCATCATAGAGGGATTGATTGACGGGGGTCTTGCCGACGATTCCCACAATACCGCACATATTTAACTCTCTCGGTCGTTGGCGAGGACTAATGGTAATCGCTGTAGCGCGGTAGAACCACACCCAGCATCATGCCACCCGGGTATTTCCGTATAGCGGCTGAACCGCTCAATAGCTGAAGTTCGTTGCGATATCATCAGGTAGATAACCTTTCAGCCAGACTGCCATCTCTTCAAAATGGGGAATCAAACGTGATTCAGCCCACCAGGCATCTCCGGGAAAAGGGGTTAATCCGGCCAGTAACACCAGAATCGCAACAACTACCGCACCCCTGGCAGCACCGAAGAAAATGCCTATCAGTCGGTCGGTGCCACTCAATCCGGTCGTATCTACCAAGGTTTTCATAAAACGGTTGGTCAAAGCGCCGAGAATGAGCACCACGAGCAATATAATGCCATAAGCCACACCGAGACGAATCGAGGCCACATCGATCCAGGGTTCGAGTTCAGCGGCGAGTGGACGAAAGAAAAACCAGGCAAGCGCAAAGGCGGCGATCCAGGTGGCCAGAGAGACGGCTTCCTGAACAAAGCCACGTATCAGACTGATAATGGCGGAAATTGCGATGATAGCAATGATCAGAGTATCGACCCAGAGCATGACCTATCCTGCGGGAAAACCGGTTTGGAAGGCTTCCATGAGCATCACTTTAGAAGCGCCCTGAAATAGAGAGCCCGGAGAGTCTCCGGGCTGATCTATTATCTAAATGGTGGAGCCAGGCGGGATCGAACCGCCGACCTCAACACTGCCAGTGTTGCGCTCTCCCAGCTGAGCTATGGCCCCGGAAAGCGGAGCATATTAGAAGATGATAACGCCTTTGTCCAATGCTTTTTCACCCACGAAACTCAGTAACATCGATTCATCCAAAGCCACTGATTCAACCGCCCTTGTTCTCGATCTTTGCCCAGGAGTCACGCAGAGTGACGATGCGATTGAAGACAAGCCTGCCATCCACCGCTTCACGACTATCGAGCGTAAAATAGCCTTCCCGCTCAAACTGATAACGATCACCTACAGCAGCCCCAGAGAGATTGGACTCGAAGTAGCAGCCCGTCAAAGTGCGGAGGGAATCCGGATTGAGGTTATCGGTAAAATGCCCCCCTTCAGGCACCTTGTCGGGATTGGGCTGACTGAAAAGACGATCATAGAGTCGCACTTCACCCTTGACACCGTGGCGGGCCGAGACCCAGTGGATCACGCCTCTCACTTTGCGGCCTTCCGGGTTTTTCCCCAGGGTATCCGGGTCATAGGTGCAACGCAGTTCAACGATATCGCCCTGATTGTTTTTCAACACCTCTTCACATTTGATCACATAGGCATTGCGTAGGCGCACTTCCCCCCCGGTAACCAGGCGCTTGTATTTTTTGTTGGCCTGTTCACGAAAGTCGGCCTGATCGATGTAAATCTCACGACTGAAGGGGATCTCTCTCTGTCCCATCGATTCATCCTTGGGATGATTGGATGCCGAGAGTGTTTCTTCATCCGCCTCAGGATAGTTTTCGATAACCACCTTCAGGGGATGGAGTACCGCCATGCGCCGGGGTGCATGGGCGTCCAGATCCTCGCGGATACAGTTCTCCAGCACACCCATTTCCACAAGATTGTCCGATTTCGTGATACCGATGCGGTGACAGAAATCCCGGATCGATGCCGGCGTGAAGCCTCTTCGCCGTAGTCCGGCAATAGTCGGCATACGTGGATCGTCCCACCCTTCGACAAAACCCTCATCCGCCAACTGAGTCAGCTTTCGCTTGCTCATCACCGTGTATTCCAGATTCAAGCGTGAGAATTCGATCTGTTGGGGATGGCAGGGAACGCTGATACTGTCCAAAACCCAGTCGTATAGTGGCCGGTGATCCTCGAACTCCAGGGTACAGAGGGAATGGGTAATCCCCTCCAGGGCGTCGGAGATGGGATGGGTATAGTCATACATTGGGTAGATGCACCAGGCTTCACCTGTCTGATGATGAATCACCCCATGCCGAATGCGATAAAGGGTTGGGTCTCGCATATTCATATTGGGCGACGCCATATCGATCCGAGCCCTGAGCACCCGCTCGCCGTCAGCGAAATCACCCGCCTTCATGCGTGCGAAGAGATCCAGATTCTCCTCCACCGAGCGACTCCGATAGGGACTCTCTCTGCCAGGCTCTTTGAGGGTGCCGCGATACTCACGCATCTGCTCCGCACCCAAGTCACAGACATAGGCCTTGCCTGCTGTAATCAGCTCTACGGCAAAATCGTAGAGTTGCTGAAAATAGTTGGAGGCATAGAACAGTCTGTCTTCCCAGTCAAAACCCAACCAATGGACATCTTTCTGAATATTCTCGACAAACTCCACGTTCTCCTTGTGTGGATTGGTATCGTCGAACCGCAGATTACACTGACCGCGATAGTCCTCCGCCACACCAAAATTAAGCACGACCGACTTGGCATGCCCGATATGCAGATAGCCGTTAGGTTCTGGTGGAAAGCGGGTATGCACCCGGCCCTCATTTTTACCTGATTGCAGATCCTGATCGATAATCTGGCGGATAAAATGGGTTGGTGTACTCTGTTCCTGTTCACTCATGTTTCATGCTTCGTTGTTAGTGGATAAGCCCTGGCGGATGATCGGCGGTTCAGCCCGCGTTGGCCTCGCGCTGGCGGATAAATTCGAGTGCCAGGTCGATTCGGCGCAGTGTCGCTGCCTTACCTACCAGACGCAAAGTGACATCAATACCGGGCGAGGCAGCTCGACCGACAACAGCCACACGCAGTGGTTGAGCGACTTTGCCCATCTTGACCTCAAGATCATCCGATACCTGTTGCACAGCGGCATGCAGGTTCTCTTCGGTCCAGTCACCGAGGGATGCCAGCAGTGTACGCATGCGTTCCAAGGGTTCCCTGGCGACACCACGCAGGTGTTTCTTGGCCGCCTGAGGGTCAAATGCTTCAAAATCCTTGTAGCAGAAGGCGCTCATATCCGCCATCTCCACCAGCGTTCTCGCTCGTTCCTGATGGGCGCTGGCCACTTCAGCCAGATCCGGGCCTTCAGCAGGATCAATGCCCCGTTCACCCATATGCGGACTCAATAGATGTGCAATCCGTTTGGGATCATCCTTCTTGATATAGTGCTGGTTGAGCCACAGGAGTTTTTCTGTATTGAAACTCGATGCCGCCTTATTCACAGCATCGATATCGAAAAGCTCGATCATCTCGTCGATGCTGAATATCTCCTGATCCCCATGGGACCAACCGAGACGAACGAGATAGTTGAGTAACGCCTCCGGCAGAAAGCCATCCTCCCGGTACTGCATGACGCTGACCGCACCGTGACGTTTGGAAAGCCTGGCGCCATCATCACCCAGGATCATCGGTACATGGCCATATTTCGGTAGCCCAGCCCCCATAGCCTGAAGAATATTGATCTGCTTCGGCGTGTTGTTGAGATGGTCATCACCCCGAATCACATGGGTGATCTGCATATCCATGTCATCCACAACCACGGTGAGATTATAGGTTGGCGAGCCATCGGTGCGCCGCAGGATCAGGTCATCGAGCTCTTCGTTATTGAAGCTGACGCGACCACGAATCAGATCATCCACCACCACCACGCCGGTATCGGGATTGCGAAAACGAACCACATGGGGTTCGTCGGGACTGATATCCCGCGCCCGGCAGTGTCCATCATAGCGGGGTTTCTGCTTGTGCTTCATTGCTTCATCACGCAGCTGATCGAGCCGTTCCCGTGAACAGTTGCAGCGATAGGCAAGACCCTTTTCCATCAGGTCGTCGATGACCTCGTTATAGCGGTCGAAGCGGTGTGTCTGGTAGAAAGGCCCCTCGTCGTACTCCAGTCCCAGCCACGTCATCCCCTCGAGAATGGCATTGACTGACTCAGCCGTCGATCGTTCCAGATCGGTATCTTCAATACGCAGCACAAACTTACCGCCATGCTTGCGGGCATAGAGCCAGGAAAAAAGTGCGGTGCGAGCACCGCCGACATGCAGATAGCCGGTAGGGCTGGGGGCGAAACGGGTACGTACAGTCATCGATCTCACAACAAGGCAAATTGAGAAAACGCGATTCTATCAGACCCACCGGGATTCGGCAGTGACTGTTTGACGCCCTTGTGCAACCCCTTTAGAATTCGCCGCTCACCTTCTGAGGGCGCATAGCTCAGCTGGGAGAGCGCTGCAGTCACATTGCAGAGGTCACAGGTTCGATCCCTGTTGCGCCCACCATCTCCCTCTAATCCGATCTATTCCCATTGCTGGCATCATCCTGCCAACTGCTACAGAATAGCGACTGTCGGTCGAAAGTGTTTTTATCGAATAACAATCCCAACCATGACTAACAACGAGTCAATAACCATGAAACGGACTATCCACCTGATCGCTGCCGCAAGACCCAACTTCATGAAAATCGCCCCGCTCTACCATGCCCTGAGCCGGGAATCTGACTTGGATCCTGTCATAGTCCATACCGGACAGCACTACGATCTCAACATGTCCGATGCCTTCTTTCAGGATCTGCGTCTGCCTGAACCGCATATCCACCTGGGCGCCGGTAGCGGCAGCCATGCTGAACAGACCGGACGTGTGATGATCGCCTACGAGAAGGTGGTCATGGAGAAACGCCCCGATTTGGTGGTAGTAGCGGGCGATGTCAACTCGACCATCGCCTGCACACTGGCAGCCACCAAGGTCGTCTATGAGCATGGGGAGAACGACTCGGCCACTGGCCTCAACAGACCTGTGGTGGCCCATCTGGAGGCAGGGCTGCGCTCCTTCGACCGCACCATGCCGGAAGAGGTCAACCGACTTGCCACCGATGTATTGGCTGATCTGCTCTGGACGCCCTCCCCTGATGGCGATGAGCATCTGCTGCATGAAGGCGTAGCACCGGAGAAGATCGTGCGGGTGGGAAATATCATGATCGACTCACTCGAAATGATGCGCGAGACCATTGAGGCGGCGCCGGTCTTTGAACAACACGGCGTTTCCCGGGGCGAGTATGCTGTCCTCACGCTGCATCGCCCGGCAAATGTGGATGATCCGGTGTCGCTCAAGGCTCTCTGCAACATGATCATCAAACTGTCGAAACAAATGCCAATCATCTTTCCGGTACATCCCCGCACACGAAAAAACCTCGAAAATACGGGATTGTTAGCACTGCTGAACGACAAACCTGCCATAAAGCTTCTGGAACCGCAGAACTACATCAGCTTTATGAACCTGATCTTCAACTGCCGCATGGCGGTAACCGATTCTGGCGGGCTTCAGGAAGAGACGACTTATTTGGGCATTCCCTGCCTTACACTGCGCCCCAACACGGAACGTCCGATCACCATCACACAAGGGACCAATCAGCTATGTACCCTGGACGACATCGAGTCAAAAATCGATGCCGTCATCGCCGGAAAGATCGGCAAGGGCAGCGCACCCGACTTGTGGGACGGCCAAACTGCCGGACGCGTCGTGGCATCGATTAAGTCGGTATTCGGCGATTGATTAACACAAGAGACTTGATACCGCATAGATCGTAGGTTGGGCCGACGAAGGAGGCCCAACAACATTTCTCATCACTTGCGATCTGGTTCTAGCGGTATTTGTTGGGCCTTAGTCGGCCCAACCTACGCCTGCACTATTTCAGTGCTTTTTTACCTGACAATTTCGATCTCGGCACGCCGGTTCGCGGCTCTTGCGGTTTCCGTTCGCTTACGGATCTTTGGCCTGGATTCCCCGAAATGCCGCATGGAGAGGCGAGCAGCAGCGATACCTTTCGCAGATAAATAATCATGCACACGCTTGGCGCGTCTCGCTGATAGACGTAGGTTGTAGCGGGGCTCTCCCTGATCATCGGCATGGCCAGCAATATGCACCGATGAAACCTGATCGTCAGCTTCGATATAGTCTGCCAATCCTGCCAGTACCTCCTGTGCTTCGCTGTCCAGCTCATCGACATCCAGGGCAAAATGTACCGTCGTCTGTTGAAACACTTCGAAACCCTTCCCAGATAGCTGCTTGAGACACTGTTTGAATGCACGGTAAGGTCTCTGAAACTTCACTGGAGATAGGCGAATGTGGACCTGCTTACGGCTGTCATTCCAGTCGAGCAGATCAAAACTGCCAACCTGTCCCTTGGCCAAGGATGAGAGCAGCCAACCTGCCGGCCGCCTGTCTAGGGAAGCTCTGAACGAATCCATCGATTGAGGGATAATGGTGCACATTCTAGGCCAATCATTATATAGACCCCATGAAGCAAACAA
>JAHXHT010000084.1 GCA_025656435.1 Candidatus Thiodiazotropha sp. (ex Gloverina cf. vestifex)
CGGGGCATAACGGCTGTCGCGTTGGCGAGTCGATTTTGGGGACTCGGATGTCCCAAAATCTTTCACGAGGTAGCGACACGCTTGGTCTGCCGTGATGGATGCCACATCGGGTTTTCAGGGACAGATCTCCAACTCCATTGATATGATCAGCCAACAACTGGACAACTCAAAATCGATGGAAGCGGCAATCTCCTCAACCGCTCTGCGCAGTTTTGTAGAACTGGCCAAACTCGATCACCTGATCTACAAGTTCGGTATCTATAAGGCCTTCATGGGACTCACCACGACCAAACCCGATGCACTTCCTGATCACAGGCATTGCCGTCTCGGGGATTGGTACTACCAAGGTGAGGGGCAGGCCTGTTTCTCTCAACTACCCGGGTATCGAGAGATTGAGGCACCCCATAAACAAGTGCACGAACAAGGCAAGCTCGCACTCACGCTACATAGCAAGGGTGACTGGGGGGCGGGTGTACAGGCCGTCTCTGCGATGGAGAGCGCGAGCATGGAAGTACTCTCGCATCTGGAAGGACTCGCCAGGGCCGGAGAGGCTGATTCCCAGATTCTCTGCACAGATGAAATGCATTAAAGCTGTTTAGTGCTCAGCAGCACTTGCTGATACGACGGCAGCACAGAGGCTCTTTCGAGCATCTTCTCGACAATCGCATAGATACCGACGTGCCGATTCGGACTGAGATGCTCCTCAAGATGCAGGCGCTTGAAGAGACTATCCACATCGATACTACGTATCTCTTCCAGGGAGCGGTAAGAGAGCAGATCGATCAGCAACGCCAGCACACCTTTGATAATCGCTGTGTCACAGTCGCCGATGAAACGTATCAGTGCAGGATCTTCAGGAACTTGCTGAGCTGCCACGTGGACCGTACTCATACAGGGCTTGACCCAATTTTCGTTTGTTTTAAGGGCCTCGGACATCGCTGGCAGATCTTCGCCGATGGCAATCAGATACTCATAGCGGGCATCCCAGTCTTCGAGAAACTCGAAGGCATCCACGATCTCATCGATTTCACTCATAGGTATCTCCGGACCGGTTCTACAAGCATCAAACGCTGAAGGATTCTCCACAGCCGCACATCTCCTTGATATTGGGATTGATGAAATCGAAACCCTCATTGAGGATATTGGTTTTGACGAAATCGATGGTCATACCGTCAACCAAGGGCAGACTCGCACTATCGACCACAACCTTCAAACCCATGGTTTCGAATACCTGGTCATCGTCTTCAATCGTATCGGCGTAGTCGACCTGGTAGGCGAAACCGGTGCATCCACTCTTTTTTGTTCCCAAACGCAACCCAACACTTTGCGGTCTCTGTGAAAGCATTTTTTCGACATGTCGAGCAGCTCGCTCAGTAAATTCAATCGCCATAGTTACTACCTCCTGCAGTTGGTTGAGAGCATCTCTGAATTCTCTTCTCAGTCACCAAACCGACAAAAAAAACAAGCTCAATCAGTTCGACCCAACAGAATGGGACGTGTTCACCGTTAAAGCATACCAAGCTGAAGCAACGCCTCCTCGCTCATTCGCTCCTGCGTCCACGGAGGATCCCAAACCAGTCTGACCGTGGCATCGCTGACACCCGGTACTCCATCGATGACCCGCCCCACTTCATGAGGCAGGGTACCTGCCACCGGACAGGCGGGTGCGGTCAGTGTCATATCCACTTCCACCACACCCGATTCGTCAACTTCGATTCGGTAGATCAAACCCAGATCATAGATATTGACCGGGATCTCCGGATCGTAGACCGTACGCAGTGCCTCGATGATTTGCGCTTGATTCAGCATCTTCCCCGCCACACTAACCCTGCATCTGTTGTCGTATGACTTCAGCCAGTTGAAGTCTCAGGGTTTCGTTTTCGAATCGATCGATCACCTCACTCGCGAACCCAAGGCACAACAGATGGCGCGCCCGCTGCTCGTCAAGCCCCCGGGAACGTAAATAAAAGACTGCCTGAGGATCGAGTTGTCCCACCGTCGTGCCATGACTGCACTGCACGTCATCAGCAAGAATCACCAACTGCGGTTTAGTATCGATCTCCGCCTGGCGCGACAGCATTAGATTGGCATTGTGCAGATGCGCACGACTCTTCTGTGCCTGTTCACGAACCTGTATCAACCCGTCAAATACCGCTTTGCCGGCACCGTGTAATATGCCTCTAAAATTTTCTCGACTGTCGCAACGCGGCACTGCATGATCCACATCGAGATGAAAATCAGTCAGTTGCCCATCACCCGCTAAATAGATCCCATCCAGTTCACAGCTGGCACCCTGATCCAAAAAACGGTTATGGATGACTGTGCGGGACCAGGCGGCACCGACCGCAGCATTGATACCATGGTAGTAAGCATCTGCCTGCAGGCCGAGATGGATGTCGCTCAAATGATAGGCTGTAGGACTCTCGTGCTGAACCCGCTGATGGGTCAGTCTCGCACCTTGTGCCAGGAAGATTTCACACATCAGGTTGTTAAAATAGGCCGCTTCATCCAGCGCCACATAGCGTTCGATCAGACTAGCCGAGGCGCTAGCTTCAAGCATGACCAAGTGACGGCTTCTTAAAGCCTGCCTCTCTGCACTTTTTGTCGCCACATGCAGCAACTCAATAGGCTGATCAAGTTGGGTCTCGGCTGCAATACGAATGACAGCACCATCATGGACTGTGGCGAGATTCAGCGCAGCAAATCCATGATCACCAAGACCCGATAATTTACCTATCGCTTGCAAAACCGCACGATCGGATGCAGCCATCGCAGATTGCAGATTTCCAACACTAATCCCCGTCGTTTTACAGCTGGAGAGGCCGGGCTGATAAACACCATCTACGAACACCAGACGCCCGGCTAAGGAATCCTGAAGAAACTGACGCATTACCGCATGTTCGGGAAACTCAGGTAACCTGTCTGATGTCTCAAAGCCCTGCTTGAGCAGACCCTCAATACCAGTATATTTCCATGCCTCGAGTTTGGCATGGGGAAAACCGAGCTCTGTAAATCGCTTCGCGGCTGCTAATCTTTGAGCGGCGAGCCAGTCGCCTCCATCCTTTGACAGGTTTTCGATGTACCGCGTAACTGTCTCGCCATAATCAATCAGCTGTTGATTCATGCGGCAGCCTCCTCCAACAGCCAGCCATAGCCTTTGGTTTCCAGCTCCAACGCTAACTCCTTTCCACCAGAACGAATAATGCGGCCAGCCGCCAGTACATGCACATGATCCGGTTCGATATATTCCAGCAATCGTTGGTAGTGGGTCACGACAATCATCGAGCGTTCCGGAGAACGCAGCAGATTGACCCCATCGGCCACCGTGCGCAGCGCATCGATATCGAGTCCTGAATCGGTCTCATCAAGGATTGCCAGATAGGGTTCCAGCATGGCCATTTGCAGGATTTCGTTGCGCTTCTTCTCACCACCGGAAAATCCCGCATTGACTGAACGCTTCAATAGCTTTTGATCAAACTTTACCGAACCGGCTTTCACTCGCACCAGCTTCATAAAGGAAACTGCGTCTATCTCCTCCTCATCACGAGACCTGCGGATGGCATTCATCGACTCACGCAAGAATGTCATGTTGTTCACACCCGGCAGTTCAACCGGGTATTGCATGGCGAGAAATATGCCTTGTTGTGCCCGCTCTTCAGTCTCCAGCGCCAACAGGTCTTGTCCTTTATAAAGAACCTCACCGCCCGTTACCTCATATCCATCCCGACCCGACAGGATGTGTGCCAGCGTGCTTTTACCAGAACCGTTGGGGCCCATAATGGCATGAACCTCTCCGGCCTTCACATCCAGATCAACCCCCCTGAGGATCTCTTTGCTATCCACATTGGCAGTCAGATTCTTGATCGTTAACATCATTACAACCTCATTTAAATCATTTGTGTCCAGGATCTAACCCACTGCACCTTCAAGACTGACAGCAAGTAACTTCTGTGCCTCCACGGCAAACTCCATTGGCAATTCGTTGAACACCTCTTTACAGAAACCGTTGATGATCATCGACACCGCATCCTCTTCCGACAGGCCCCGTTGGCGGCAATAAAAAAGCTGATCTTCACTCACTTTTGAAGTCGTTGCTTCATGCTCTACCTGGGCTGTCGGATTCTTCACTTCTATATAGGGAAATGTGTGGGCGGCACAACGATCACCGATCAACAAGGAATCACACTGAGTATGATTGCGCGCATTCTCGGCCTTGGCTGCCACCCGTACCAATCCACGATATGCATTACTGCCGCGCATGGCTGAGATACCCTTGGAGACAATCGTACTACGACTGTTCTCACCGATATGAATCATCTTGGTACCGGTATCCGCCTGTTGCATCCCCTTTGTTACTGCCACTGAGTAAAACTCACCCACCGTATCTTTACCGCGCAGGATGCAACTGGGATATTTCCAGGTAACTGCTGAACCAGTCTCTACCTGAGTCCAAGAGATATGGGACCGATCACCTCGGCAGTCACCCCGCTTGGTGACAAAATTGTAGATACCACCGCGCCCCTCGTTATCTCCCGGATACCAGTTTTGAACCGTGGAATACTTGATCCTGGCATCTTCCAACGCCACCAATTCGACCACGGCTGCATGCAGTTGATTCTCATCGCGCATGGGTGCAGTACAGCCCTCCAGATAGCTCACATGGCTGCGTTCCTCTGCAATTATCAAAGTGCGTTCAAACTGGCCGGTGTTCGCCTCATTGATACGGAAGTAGGTCGATAATTCCATCGGACATTTGACGTCTTTTGGAATAAAGACAAAAGTGCCATCACTGAACACTGCGCTGTTTAGCGCGGCAAAAAAATTATCCTTATGGGGCACCACACTACCCAGGTACTGTTGTACCAACTCAGGATATTCCCGAATTGCCTCAGACATGGAACAGAAGATGACTCCGGCTTCAGCCAGATTTTTACGAAAGGTAGTGGCCACCGAGACACTGTCAAAAACCGCATCCACTGCCACACCTGCCAGGGCTTTCTGCTCATCGATGGGAGTGCCTAGTTTTTCGTAAGTTGCCAATAACTCAGGATCTACCTGATCAAGGTTATCCAGCAGCGGCTTCTTTTTGGGTGATGAGTAGTAAGAGATCGCTTGAAAATCAATCGGCGGATGCCTTACTTCGGCCCAGTTGGGTTCCCGCATGGTTAACCAATGGCGATAAGCAGTCAGGCGCTTTTCAAGCATCCACACGGGCTCTCTCTTACGCTCAGAGATTGTACGTATTACATCTTCGTCGAGCCCAGGCGGCAGGGTGTCAGATTCGATATCGGTCACGAAACCCTGTGCGTATTCCGTCTCGACAAAATTTTCCATTTCTGTGTTGGGTAAGCCCATGTGAAACTCCAGTAATTCTTAAGTGTTTTGACTGTGCTACACGGTCACACTGTTTTGTCTTAACTTGGCTAATCGTATTGACGATGACAGCGGCTGAGTCCGAGATAGAGACATAGCCCCTCTGCGAGTAACCCCGTAGAGAAAAAACCAGGCCCAGCAGGCTGGCCGAAATAAGCTGGAAGAGAATGCCAAACCCTATTTAAAAACACGGCCATGGCAAGCACAGGCCCACCACAACATCGGCCTGATAAGAGCTGTGAGTACAACTTCATGAATACATCCCCGGCATAAATCGGCCGCTACAAATCTAATAACATTAGTAATATAGTCAGGTATTATGTTTTGCAAGCGTTAAACCCAAGCGAAAATCAGGGAAAATCCAGTAAGAAAAAAGAAGGGGAAATAATAAGTTATGGAATCAGTCAGTTAGCAAACCACGCTTCAAATGAGCCTGCTCAATACCGCTTATCCCACAGGGACATGAGGCCGTGCCTCATTGAACTGAAAGAGACTAGCTCAGACTGATAAAAAAACCTGAAAAGCCCTTAACAAGCGCTGAGCTTCCTTAGACTTTAGGTCGACTGTTGAGGTATCTCACCCCTTCGGAGATAAGTCTTTCGAAGACGAATTTACTTTTACCTTCGGTAGATATCCCCAGACTACCCAACATATCGAACAGCTCATCGATGAAAGAGTCGGACAGGTGATGCCACTCTTTTGTATAATCCACGCCCTTTTGTTTGGCGAGTAAACAGGAGAGCGCTCCCACTGTGCGGGGCAGATCCTCCTCTCTCTCCAGCTTTTTTGAATGGGGAATAGATTCCGCCTCGGCGCCCGCCGGACTGAGACCGAACCTGTCACAGATTCTCACCAGATCCGATTCTCGGAAGTAGATACTGGATGGATAGTCCAGGTCGTTTTCACGTGAACTCTCGCCACCAATACCGATGCTCAACTCATCATCAAAAACAATGAACTTCTCCAGCAGTTCCTTGGTAAAACTGCCGTTGATCGCCATAAAACCATTGACCAGTGCGCTGTTACAGCCCACTGGCATATGACTTCTCAGATCTTTGACATCGGCCGGATAGAGCCGCAGGAAACCGTTGACATGGACACGGTCATAGGATTTCTCACCCATCTCCACAGAAGCGAAGCCACTATATTGGAAATAGAGTTCATCAGTTTCATTCAGAACACCCTCATCCCCCACATAGCGGCAGGCCTCATCCCAGGATAAAAAGCGTTCATTTCTGACCATCTCAGACATGGCAAACCTTCCCTATTAATCCTTAGTCACGAATGCACATAATTGAATCATGTTGGTTTATAATAATTCTAAACAGATTAACACGCCGGGAGAATAGGTGGATATACCCATTCAGTTTTTCCTGGAATTCCTAGCGCTTTATTAAGAGCATGAATACTAAGAAAGCAAACAATCCAGAATTTCTGCCGTCCTGTTAACGCCCACCCCCTGCTCGCAGTCACATATCAATATCTACGCCTTCATCCCTCTATACAATGAGAATTATGCCCACCCTTCTCATCGGTGAAGTTCTTTAAACCACGATCAAGGATTTTTAAACTCCCCCCCATTCTATCCTGTCTTTACCCTTCTCCTTTGCCAAGTAGAGCGCATCATCGGCACATCTAAACAGTGCCTCCACATCCATAGAAACACCATATTCGTATGCCATCATTCCAGCACTGATCGTGATTCGCTTACCCTTGGCATTTTCAAATACCAAATCAGAAACAAATAGTCTTAATCTCTCCATCAGATCAGAGGCATCATCAGTAGACGTCTGCGGTAAAATCAATAGAAACT
The DNA here is from genome assembly GCA_025656435.1 of Candidatus Thiodiazotropha sp. (ex Gloverina cf. vestifex). Classification (GTDB taxonomy): domain Bacteria; phylum Pseudomonadota; class Gammaproteobacteria; order Chromatiales; family Chromatiaceae; genus Thiodiazotropha. The sequence goes on from JAHXHT010000084.1 coordinate 7,187, forward strand.
CTTCCCCACCATATCTCCCAGCGACGTCATAGGTTCTCAGAACTATTACTCAGCGTATTGGCAATCGCAACCAACACCTCATCCCCTACCTGATGGCCAAACCGATCATTGATCTGCTTGAAGTTATCCACATCAATAATGGCAATGCAGAGCGATTGCCCATGCCTCTCAGATACATTGATAACATCCTCCAAAGCACGCAGCACTGCATGATGATTCAGTAAAAGCGTCAAACTGTCATGGGTGGCTAGCTCCTGTAGACGTTGATTACTCGCCTCTAACTCTGATGTTCGCTCTTTCACCAAAGATTCAAGCTTTTCGTTCAACAGAGTCAAATAGCCCCTTGCCTGCCGATCGGCTTGCTCTTTTTCTCTGTTTATTAACGCCACCCGCTCAGCCAGTGCCACACCCAACATCGTGACTTCGAAGACTGAGCCTAATTGTAATGCGTAGGCAGTAACAAAATTATGCGGTAAGACCCCCCAATAGTAGAGGCCGGAGATAAAAACAAAAACTAGAAATACTCCCCAGGCAATCAGAAAGTAGCGCGCAGCGAGGTTACCACCACGATAGGCGATGACAGCTGCCAACATGAGGATAGGAACAAGCACCAGACCTGAGAATGAGCTGACCCGCTTCGCAAATCCAGTGTAACCTGTGAGAGATAAGAAAATACCAATAGCCGCCAACACAGCGGTTAACCAAAAAAGATGATAGAAAGTGCGACTATATTGTGCAATATCGAGCAGCTTGCTCGAGAAAATCATGGCAGTTATCACCACAACACCAACAAAGAAACTGGGAGCCATGTCCTGCCACAAGGGAAACCCCGGCCAGACGAACTGAAAACCCAACCCTGTCAATGTAAAGTTGAGTAATCCATAGAAGGTTAAGTACAGGGCATACCAGAAAAAAAGCGGTGATTTAAGAAATAGCAACCCACCTATTGCAGATGCAACCAATAATGCGATAGCGCCAAAATAGAGTCCAAGCCATAGCTGTGATTGTGCAACATATTCGGCAAACGCAATCTGATTCCAGAGTCGGACCGGCAATTGAATTGCACCATTCGTCGTCAACCGCATGTAAAAAGTCTTGATTTCACCCGGCGCAAGATCAATGGTGAAGACATTCGTGCGAAACTGCACATCACGTGCAGAAAACAAAAATGCATCACCCCCAAGGCGCTTTCTGAAACTTGCCTGACCATAGGGCTCGTAGAGCTCGATTCGATCCATGAGCGGATAGTCAAGCTCGAGTAAAAAAGTTTGCGTGGAAGACAGATGGGAAGTCAGCGTGAAACGCGCCCATACAGCAGCATCGGTAAAGCCGATTTTTCCACCGTTAGAGACATCCTGATAATGTGAATGTTGCGTTGCTGCGCTGGCGGTACCGATATCCAGCTGGCGCTCAGGGTCGAGCAGAACCTGCATCACCCCAGTCAATGTGGTAAAATGGAAATCATCGGTCGAGTCGGGGCCTGCTTGTCCGAATACAGGAGGGTTCAGAACAATCAAAAGCAGGAAGCAAGCGTGTCGCTACCTCGTGAAAGATTTTGGGACATCCGAGTCCCCAAAATCGACTCGCCAACGCGACAGCCGTTATGCCCCGAC
>JAHXHT010000085.1 GCA_025656435.1 Candidatus Thiodiazotropha sp. (ex Gloverina cf. vestifex)
AAAAATCATCGGTAACCCAATGAAAGCCAGAACAAAAAACAAAATCTGAATGATTTGCGTTATCAATACCCTTATTTCGAGTTCGACGGACTCCTTCTCCGCCATTTGAACTGAATAGCCTTGGCTATAGAAATCAATAAAATGTTTTATATAATTGATTGATCTTGCCTTCGTCCGCAGACGTGATTTGATTTGTCGAATTATTCAGTTGTCCAGATGCAAGGTTCCCTGTATGAATTTCGAAGGTATGCCATCACGCTGACTGACGAGAACAAGCCGGAAACGATTTTCAATCAAAAAACCGTGTCACTGTACAGATGGTTGCTAGCAGTAACACAGCGGTCACTGGGTGAGAAAAGTGAGCACTCCAGTGTGGGTGGTCCTTCTGGATGATAGTGAGTCAGAGGTAAGAGAAGAGGAGGGATTGAGGCGCTAGTTGCTAATTTGATTGGTCGGGGTGAGAGGATTCGAACCTCCGGCCCCTGCCTCCCGAAGACAGTGCTCTACCAGGCTGAGCTACACCCCGAATCAGCGCTGAACCGGTCTAAGACAGACCGGCACAGCAAGCGACAGATGGTAATGGAATTGCTGTGGTGATTCAATTGGTTCTGGCAACGGAGAAGTCCGCCAGGTCGGCCAGGGCTTGCCGATAGGGGGTATGAGGCAGACAGGACAGTGCCTGTTTGGCAAGCTCAACCTCGTTTCGGGCAATCTGCTGAGTGTAGGTGATGGCATGGGTCTCTGAGATGGTCTGCATGACGAAGTCTATCTGGTCCAAACCTCCATTTTCGACAATATCCATCAGTCGTTGACGGTTCCGTTCACTGGATTTCTTCATGGCCTGAATCAGCGGCAGTGTGGGTTTGCCCTCAGCCAGGTCATCTCCGATATTCTTGCCGATCTCTTTATTGTTGGCGTCGTAGTCGAGTGCATCATCGACCAATTGAAAGGCGATACCGAGATGTAGCCCGTAGTCGGCCAATGCTTGCTGTTGATCCTCAGGGATGCCGGTAATAACCCCTCCCAAGCGGGCACCTGCCTCAAACAAGGTGGCGGTCTTTCGTTTGATGACCTCCATGTACTCCGTTTCACTGGTTTCGGGGTTATGTACATTCAGCAACTGTAAAACCTCTCCCTCGGCTACTCGGTTGGTAGCGTGGGAGAGAATATCCATAACCCGCATTTCACCCACATCCACCATCATTTCGAAGGAGCGTGAATAGAGAAAATCGCCCACCAGTACGCTGGCCTCGTTGCCCCATACGGCATTGGCGGTTTCTCGATTTCTGCGTAGCTCGGAGCCGTCCACTACATCATCATGCAACAGGGTAGCGGTATGGATGAGTTCAATAATGGCGGCGAGATCGATGTGATGCGCTCCCTCATACCCACAGGCGCGGGCAGCAATCAGCACAATCATCGGACGCAATCGTTTGCCGCCGCTATGAACAATATAGGCGCCGATCTGGTTGATCAGCACGACATCAGATTTCAGGCGCTGAATGATGAGATTGTCGACAGACGTCATGTCGTCGGCGATGAGTTGGCGAATAGTTGTTATATCCATGGAACAGTATGACCGATAAAAACTCCCGCATGCTAGGAGGGGGGGAGATGGGTGTCAAGGGATTCGGTCAGTTACCGTGTCTTAATATCATGGAAAAACGGTCTCTTAACGCTGACATTGGGGGCAATAGAAGCTGCTGCGTTGGCCGATGACTTTACTGCGGATGGTATCTCCACATTGTGGGCAGTGTTCTCCGGAACGACCATAAACCCGAAGTGACTGGGCGAAATAGCCGGGGTTGCCGTCCTCCCGCTGGAAATCACGCAGGGTTGTACCCCCTTGTTCAATGGCGGCGGAGAGAACCGACTGTATAGCACTCGCCAGCATCTCGTAGCGTGTTGCGGAAATACGATAACTGGCTCTCATGGGATGGATGCCAGCACGAAACAGCGCTTCGCTGGCGTAGATGTTGCCGACACCTACCACCACCCGGCTGTCCATGATCAGGCTTTTGATGGCGGTACGACGACTTTTACCCAGTCCATGAAGGTAGGCTCCGCTGAAGCTTTCGCTCAGGGGCTCGGGACCCAGTGATGCGAGCAGGGGATGCTGTTCCGGTTTTTCTCCAGTCCAGACGACAGCACCAAAACGCCTGGGATCACGCAGGCGCAGGCATTGATCGCCACTCAGTCTTAGGTCGAAGTGGTCATGTTTCTGAGGGGAGGTGTCAGCATTCAGGATACGCAAGCTGCCAGACATTCCCAGATGTATCAGCAGTGTGCCGTGATGGAAACCGATCAGCAGGTACTTACCGCGCCGGCTGACACTGAGAATCTTGCGGCCTTTTAGGAGCTTGGGAAGCTCATCCGGAATTGGCCAGCGTAAACGTGGCTCGCGGATGATCACACCATTGATGCGCGCACCCGTCAGGTGGGGTGCAATGCCCCGGCGCGTGGTCTCGACCTCGGGCAGCTCAGGCATCAGGGGGATTCCAGCCAGGCTTCCCGTGGGGCACTGAGATGATGGTAAAAGCCGTCAGCAATCAGATGAATCTGATCGGTGTAGTGGACATACCGCCAGCCGTTCACCGGGTCCGTGTTACCGAAAGCGAGGGATTCTCCATTCAGCTTCATCATGATTGGTGGCGTTTCCAGTCCGAACGGATGCAGATCTGCCGGTGGGTCGAAACGCTCAAGGCTCGGCGTTTGACATAGCTGCAGCAGTTGCTGGATACGGGGTTGATTGGCGGGTTCGTTGCCGATATGCCAAGTGTGATCCTTTCGCTCAAGCTGGATATGACGGTCCGACAGGTCACTGATCTCAATCAGGGTAATGCTTTCAGGCTGAAGATTTGTCAGCGATGGCAATCCACTGGACTGTTGAGAAAGCCAGACCAACAGACCGAGGACGCATACAGCCAGCAGCAGCGCAAGATTGATCAGCAGACGTCTGTCCATACGTTCAGGCTTTGTTGCGGCGCCAGGCCATCAGGAGGCCTGTGAGGAGCAGAGAGAGTGGGAGTACGATCAATGATCCCAGTCCGATGATACCTATGGCCATTTTGGATAGATGTAGTTCCTGATCGTCTACAGCTGCTGCCGGGATACCGATCATCTTATCGTCACCTGATAGCCATCTGACCAGGGCGAGGCCCAAATCGAGATTGCCGGCATTGGTGACAAAGCTGTTCGAGATAAAATCACTGTCACCAATGACCTGGATTCGCTGTTCACCCGTTTCTGTTTGGCGAGTCAGGGCATAACCTATGGTCAGGGGTCCAGGCTCCTCCCCATCGAGCGGGTCTCGCACGATCTCACCGGTCAGTGGTCCAGTCTCATTCCAGCTGCGTTCCAGCGTTTGCAGCAGGGCAGTCGCTTCCCATGAAGATGGATTAGGCGCTCTCAGTGCTGAGGCCTGAGGAAACAGGGTGAGTAGCTTAAAATCATTGACAGCAGGGTGTTCGGGATAGGCGGGGACCAGTGCCACGGCTGGGTTGTCGATGCCCAGCTCCTGTACATTAGCGTCCACAATGGTGCCAGGCAACTGTGCGATGCCGGTCAGTGTCTCGATTAGCGAGGCGGCCACTGCGTTGTCTGGATCACTCAGTAGCAGGAGATTGCCACCTTGTGAAAGATAATCCCGCAAACGCTCAATCTCCCCTTCGAGTAGCAGACGTGTGGGCGAAGCAATGACCAATAGTGCGGTATTGTCAGGTGGTGCCGGTGTGGTGGCCAGGTCCAGGCCAACGACCTTGTAGCCCTGTTGGCTGATCGATTTGCCGAAATCGCCCAAATCGTTGTTTGCCACACCCAGCAGGTCTCGTTCACCGTGACCACCAAGGCTGGCGATCCAACGGGCATGGGGCTGTCCCAGACGTAGGATGGCATTGCTGAAACGCTCCTCATCGAGTTGCTGCAGCCGCTCTTCCCGGTCCTGGTATTTCATCAGGATTTCCCCTGAGAGGCTGATGCCCTGGCGGCGCGCCTCGTCAGGTTGTCTCAATGGGTCGACAAAGTTGAGTGTGATGTCCTCTTTCACCTCTTGATAGCGGGCCACGAAACGCCGGATATGCTCACGTAAGGTGGCGTTCTCCGGCGTATAGGCCGTCACCTCAACAGGTCCAGGCGTGCGAGTCAGGATATCTATGCTGATCGGGTTAAGACTGTTGGCGCCATGTCGGGTCCAGTCCCACTGTTGTGAAAATCGTCCGCTCAACCAGGCCAGGAGTACCAGCAGGACGACCATCAAGAGATGGAAGATCAGCATATTGAATCGTTTCGACAGTCTTGCCACTATCCACACCTTCGCTGATCGAGCCGGTGGTATGACAAGCCGAGAAAGAACAGCATCAACAGCAGGAAATAGGCGATGTCGCTGCTATTCAGCAACCCCATCTGCAGATTCAGATAGTGGGAGGGCCAGGCAAGCCAGTGCAGAAAACCACCGCTTGCTGTGTGCTGATCCAACAGAGAGAGCAGTAGCGACAGGCCATAGGCGCCGGCAGCGGCAACAGCGGGGTTTTCACTGAGGATAGAAAGATAGAGTCCGATGGCGGTGTAGAGCGCACTCAACAGTAGCAGTCCCAGGGTGGCAGCGGTGATCAGCCCCAGGTCGAGTGTGGTGTCGGTTGTGAGTGTCAGGCTGAGGCCCGCCGGCATCAGGATACATGGGAGTTGAAGCAGCAGAATGCCAAAAAATTTCCCCAACAGGATATCGTTGACGGAGATGGGGCCACTGCTCAACAGTGTATAGGTGCCACTGCGAAAGGCTTCGCTGAAGACGCGCATGGTCAGGATTGGTGTGATGAGAAACAACACAACAGCGGCCAGGCCAAAGAGTTGAAGGCCGAGATGGTGAGTCAGACCCAATATACGATCGCCGGTCTGCATGCCGACGAAGGCCTCCAGGGTGCCGAGAAACTGCCAGCTCAGCAGACAGAGGCTGACAGCCAGCATGACCCACGCCAGTGGCGTCCGCATGACTCTTTTCCACTCTACCCAGGCCAGTCGCCGGATCATGATTTGCCTCCGGTGGTGGCCTGCAGGTAGCGTTGTTCAAGGCTGAGTGTTTCGGGGGTCAGTTCGATCAATCCCCAGCCCTTTTCGAGGATCAACCGCGATAGCTCGCTGGGGTTGTCACCCGTCTTTAGGGTCACACGGAAATAATCGGTATGCAGGCGTTCCACCGAAGTGACCGGTGATAATGCTGCGATCAGCACTTCATCCGGGTCCTGTTCCAGTCCGATGCGATAACAGGGAGATGCCGGCGTGGAGAGATCACCTGAATAGACGATTCTGCCATCCTGCAGTATGACAACCCGATTACAGGTGGCCTGAATCTCAGGCAGGATATGACTGGAGAGGATCACGCCTCTGGTCTCTGCCAGCGACCGGATCAACTCCCTCACCTGGCGTATCTGTGCCGGATCGAGGCCATCCGTGGGTTCGTCGAGAATCACCACCTGCGGATCATGGATGATTGCCTGCGCCAGGCCAACCCGCTGTTGATACCCCTTGGAGAGTTTTCGGATCAAGCGGGAACCCACCGACTCGAGTCCACACTGCTGCTTACTTTGCAGTAGTGCGGTCTTGCATGCTGAACGATCCATGCCTCGCAGGTAGGCGCAATCGGTCAGATATTCATCCACCGTCTGGTCCTGGTGAAGTGGTGGCCGCTCCGGCAGGAAACCGATCCTGCGTTTGGATGGCAGCGGTCGCTGCAGCAGGTCATCCCCACCGATCTCGATAGTACCGCCAGAGGGGGCCAGATCACCGCATAGCATACGCATGATGGTCGACTTTCCAGCGCCGTTTGGCCCCAGCAGTCCCAGGATGTCACCAGTGCTCAGCTGCAAATCGAGTGGCTCGACCACGGGTCTGCCGTGGAAACTGCGCTGGAGCTGTTTTGCATTGAGAAGGGTGGACATCGGCTGCAAGATACAGGAAACCGGTGTTGTTGAAAAAGCCGTTGAATCCGGTTGCTAAACATATCACCCTTGCGTATGGGTTCAAGCGATTCATCCGCTAAGATAAATTTCAAAGATATGGTTGACGAAAAGAGAGACCTGATCGGTATCGATACGGGAGGCACCTTTACCGATTTCGTGCTGTTTCGTTCGCAGGGCATCACCATCCATAAGGTGCTATCGACCCCCAAGGCACCGGAAGCGGCCATCCTGCAGGGCGTTCGAGAGCTGGATCTCGATCCTTCCCGCTTGACGGTGATTCACGGCTCTACAGTGGCAACCAACGCCGCACTGGAATCAAAAGGCGTACGCACGCTCTATATCGGTAACCGAGGGCTGGGGGATCTCCTCACTATCGGCAGGCAAGCACGGCGTGAGCTCTATAATTTGGAGCCTGCTGAGGTTTGTCCACCGGTGCCCCATGCCGACTGCCTGGAGACCGGGGGCAGGATGGGACCGGCTGGTGAAGTACTTGAGCCGTTGAGTCAATTGGCATTGGAAAAGCTGAGGCAGCAGGTGGAGGCGTCCGGGGCCGAATCCGTGGCGATCAACCTGCTCTATAGTTTTCTCGATGATCGCTTCGAGCGAATGATCGAAGATGCGATGCCGCAGGGGATGTTTGTCTCCCGCTCCTCTACCGTATTGCCAGCCAATGGTGAATATGAGCGGGGCATCGCCACTTGGCTGAATAGCTGGGTGGGTCCGCTGGTGGCCGGATACATCGAACGTCTGCGAGATGGACTGCCGGAGGCAAGCGTGTCGGTCATGCAGAGCTCCGGTGAGGCTATCGATGCCGTTCAGGCTTCGCGTCAGGCGGTGCGTATGTTGCTCTCAGGGCCGGCTGGTGGCCTGGTAGGTGCAGGTTTTACTGCAGAAGTCTCGGGACGCCGACAGCTCCTCACCTTCGATATGGGGGGAACCTCTTCCGACGTGGCGCTGATCGATGGTGCACCTCGGTTGACCCGGGAGGGTCATATTGGTCCCTGGCCGGTGGCAGTGCCGATGGTCGATATGCATACCATCGGTGCGGGAGGTGGTTCCATCGCCTCTCTTGATGACGGGGGTATGTTGCAGGTGGGTCCGGCGTCTGCCGGCGCCGATCCCGGTCCGGCCTGCTACGGTCTTGGTGGCAGTTTACCTACTGTGACCGATGCTAATCTGGTTCTTGGTCGGTTAAGACCAGGCGCTTTCCTCGGTGGACGCATGCACCTTGATACCCGTGCGGCATTTCAGGCGATAGGCGGTCTGGCCGAGTCGATGCATCTTACTATCGAAGCTGCAGCGGCAGGCATCATCCGTGTCACCAACGAGCATATGGCCCGTGCATTGCGTGTCATCTCGGTACAGCGGGGTATTGACCCCAGGGGCTATACCCTAGTCTCCTTTGGTGGGGCAGGTGGGCTGCATGTCTGTGCGCTGGCAGATGCGCTGGGTGTGGAAGAGGCGATGGTGCCGGTGCATGCCGGTGTGCTCTCTGCATTGGGTATGCTGGCGACACGGCCGGGTAGACAGTTGGTACGTACCCGACCGGGCTTGCTGAATGAGTGTGAGGACAAAGGTTTCACCATTGAGCTGGAGGCACTGGCAGAAGAGGGTGTGGAGGCCTTGACGGAAGAGGGCATCGCACAGTCTGACATCAGCAGGGAGTATTCCCTGGATCTGCGCTATCTCGGTCAGTCCTATACGCTGAATGTCCCCTGGAACAGTTGCCGACAGGCAATTGAGGATTTTCACGGCCAACATGAAGCCCGCTATGGACATCGTATGCAGGCACCCGTGGAACTGGTGAATCTAAGAGCGGCATTGAAAGGGCCGCAGATGGAGGCCACTCTGCCTCGTCGGGGCCAAACCGAGGGGGCGCCAGTGGTTGAGTGGTTGAATCTGGTGGGAATCGACCAGCAGGTCCCACGTTATGAGCGCTCAAAATTGGCTGTCGGTCAGCAGATCCAGGGACCTGCCCTGATTACTGAAATGGCTTCCACCACCTGGTTGGCGGAGGGTTGGAACTCGATCCTGGACGAGGTGGGCAATCTTATCCTGAGCCGTCAGCTGTCGTAGTGCTAGTGGGTCCGGCTGATCGTTACCTTATTTACCGCATGGCCCACTAGATGGCAACGTTAAGTCTCTTGCAACGATTGCTGTTCCTGGAAGGCCTGCTCACTGGCAGCAAGGTATAGCTGATAGATTTCATCTCGATCGACACCTGGGAAATCGATCAGATGCCACTCTCCGGCCTCTACCTGTCGTGCGCAATGCAAGGCCTTACCTGAAATACCTTCGCCCATCAGCAATGCCGCATTGATTTGATCGGAGAGGGAGAGCTCTTGAACGATCTCAGGCATGGGTTTGCTGAGCAGTAGGTCGAGAATGGAGAGCAGGCCCACAGTGAAGCCGGTATCATCCTGTGGGTTCGCACGTTCAACCAAGCGCTCACAGAGATGGGCGCGGACCAGGGCCATGAGATAGTGGTCCTGTGGACGGTTTTTCAATCCTGTCATGACTAAGAGATTGGCCCAGGCGCGAATGCGTCTGAGCCCCATCATGATGACGGCCTGTCCAATGGACTCTATCTTGCGTGGCATACCGACTGCGGCGGAGTTGATATAGCGCAGCGTCTTGTAGCTGAGTGCCGCATCCTGCCCGATCAGGGTCTCTATCTCGTGGATGCTGGTATCGGGCCGGTTCAGCTTGGCCAGCAGTCGCAGAACAACCATCTGACGCTGATCGCCATGGAAGGCTGAAAGCCGAGGCGATTAGTCCCCGATAGGCGTAGGCGCGGTTGTATGGCCGTAATTGTGACTGT
>JAHXHT010000086.1 GCA_025656435.1 Candidatus Thiodiazotropha sp. (ex Gloverina cf. vestifex)
GGTCGGGGCATAACGGCTGTCGCGTTGGCGAGTCGATTTTGGGGACTCGGATGTCCCAAAATCTTTCACGAGGTAGCGACACGCTTGTAATCTTCATTTTTAAAGATTGTGGACGATAAGAATCAAAATCGTATGATCTCCATTCGTCGGCATTTAGATACTGTTTATCATCTTGGTCTGTATGTCTGTATCAACTTTCTGCTATAGAGAGAACTATGAATAAATTCTCTGGAATGACGCTTATAGAATTAATGGTGGCGCTGGCAGTTGCTGTCATTATCCTGGCCATTGGGGTGCCTTCCTTCATGGGTATGATGTCGAGCAATCAAGCAGCCGGTTATTCTAATGATTTAGTTGGTGCGATCCGCTTGGCACGCAGTGAGGCTGTGAAGAGAGGGTCGAGTGTGGCTATCTGTGCCAGCAATGCTAATCAAACAGGCTGTTCCGGGACTGATTGGAATAACGGTTGGGTTGTCTTCACGGATGATGATAACGGCAATGACCTTGATGTGGGTGAAACTATCGTCAGGGTCTGGTCTATAGCAGGGGATGAAAGGGCTGGTCTAGTCTTTGCCGGCGGAGCGCCGAGTGTGGTTCGTTTTGTCGCTTCTGGTGCCAACTCACAGGATGCGCAGATTCAGTTTTCGTTCAGGAAAAGTGACTGCCATGGTAATCAAGCACGACAGATTACGATTTCACGAATGGGCCGGGCTTCGCTGGACCATGTAGTCTGCTTTTAAGGAGAAGCAATGAAAGCTCTGAACCATCATGCGGCGTTGAAGATAATTCCCAATACAAAGGGCTTTACTCTGATGGAAGTGCTGGTCACGATCGTGATCCTTTCGATTGGCCTTCTGGGCGTGGCAGGACTTCAGTTTAGTTCGTTAAGAGGTAATCAAAATGCATTGGAAGCATCTTCAGCAGTGGCTCTAGCAATGGAAGGGGCGGATAGAATCAGGGCCAACCTCCCGGGAATAAGAAACCCTGATACTGGTGTAGCGAATCGCACAAACTATGACCTGATTAATGCCGCAGGCACCGATCCTGGCTGTATCGGTACAGGTTGTAGTCTTGCTCAGCTTGCCCAAACAGATGCTTTTGAGTGGATAAGCAAGATAGAAGCACAATTACCTGGTGGTGAAGGCGTTATTTGTCGCGATGGGACGCCTAATGATGGTATCAGCGCAACGACGCATGCTTGCGATGGTGCTGTGGGTCCAGGTGGGGCTGATGTTTTTGCCGTGAAAATCTGGTGGGATCACGATAGAAATCCCGCGACGGCTTTGATGGGATATAGGATGAGCCTCATACCATGAAAAGAGAAATAAGAAAAAGTCATAACTATGGTTTGACCTTGGTCGAGCTTCTGATTGGACTCACACTGAGTCTCCTTATCCTGGGTGGTGCAGTATCAGTTTTCATCAGTAGCAAGGAGAGCTTTCGTTTGGAAGAAGACCTCTCTGCCATGCAGGAAAATTTTCGCTTTATTGCCGACCGTCTCAACAAGGACTTAAGTATGGTCGGCTATACGGGCTGTGCCATGCCCTATGTCGACAATACGCCAACAGTTGATGCCTTCGTTGCAGGTATTGGTGTTACGGATGTTATCCAAGGTGTTGAGGGCGGTGCTAATCCAGATACACTGACAGTTAGTTTTGCACTCCCAGAATCCGGAATTCCGATTATCGATGGGGGTGCTACGCTTGCGAGCCCATTGTATGTCTCAAAAAACCTTCCACTCTACAACGCGCTCTCTGATAACTTCAGTTCTGGCTCACCGGTGCCGGTCACATTGCTGGTCGGAAACTGTGACCACGCAAATATTTTTCTGGTAACTGGTGTGGCTGATGCCACAACACCGAATGGATTTGATGGCGGTAGCATCTCCCACGCAACAGGCGTTACGATCGGTGGTGTCTCCAACACGAGCACAACACTGAGTGATCGCTATGGAGCTTCCGATGTAAATACGGCAAGTGCGTTTGAACTGGAGAGTGTGACCTATCAAATCACCACAGTGAGTGGTGTGACCGGCCTTTATGAGAGCCGTAATGGCGGTGCAAATCAACTGGTGCTGGACAATGTCACTGACTTTCAAGTGCTCTACGGCATCGATTCATCAACTTCAGAGGATGGAAATGCAGATCACTATGTGGACTGGAGCGGCACATTGAGAATTTCTGACATTACAAGCCTGAAAGTGACACTGACAATGATCGTTAGTCAGCAGAATGGTAACGATGTCACACGTGATTATTCCTTTACAGTGAAATTGCGCGATATGGGGTTGGATGTATGAATCTTAATCGCACACATCTCAACGGCAATCCATTAAAGTCAATGAAGAACTCAGTCAAAAAAACCCAAAACGGTGCGGTCATGATCGTGGCCCTCATGCTACTGCTTGTGATGACGGTATTGGCGGTTTCGGGTATTGGGAATTCCAGCCTCGAACAGCGTATGGCCGGTAACTACTATCATGCTGCAACTTCTTTTCAGGCAGCCGAATATGGCTTAAGAGTGGCAGAAGGCTGGTTGATTAATCAGGTTGATATCACCTCGCCTTGGGAAACCTGGTTTCAGACCAATGCGAGTAATAATGGTCTCTATACCACCCAGGACCTGGCATCTCCGAATACAACAGAAGTATGTCAGGGTGGTATCAATTGTCGATTTGATCCGAATGACGAAAGCGCATGGTGTACAGGAGCTGGCTGTGTTTTACCTAAGGGCTTTGTCACATTGGGGGATACCCTTCAAGGTACAGCGTTATCGACAATCGACTTGCCTGTTGCCAGGCAGCCGCAATTCATTATCGAACATGTCGGGACGGTTGGAGAGCAGACAACTATTCAGTTCGGTGTGCCGCAGTTACCTGCCCCGCAAACCGGCTTTCGGATTACCGTCATAGGATGGGGTCAGGAGGGTGTATCGCAATATGTCCTTCAGAGCCACGTCATTTTACCCCTTTGAGCATCAGGGGAGGTCAACATGAAAATGAGTAACGGAATGAACGCATCAGAAAATACAAACCACCGGGTTTCAAGACTCGTATCAGGGATGTTGTTGGGCCTGGTCATGGGTTCGAGCGGGATGTTGCATGCCTCACCAGGTGCGATCTCTCAGTCACCGCTATTTCTCACTCAAGCGGTACAGCCAAATATCTTTTTCATGCTTGATGATTCCGGCAGTATGGATTGGGAGGTATTGAAAACGGCTGGCGCCATTGCTGCCCATGGTACGGGCAGTAATAGGGATGATCTGGATTTTGACCCTGGTACAGATACCACCAATAATCGTGAGCATTGTGCCGGTTATAATGCCATGGCTTATGATCCAAGCAAGACCTATACGCCTTGGTCTGGTGTTAACAATGCGGGTAGTGCGTTCCAGGATCAGTCTGTGACCAATGCCATGGTCAATCCTTACACCGGCCATACCAATACCTCCTCCTGCGACAATAATGGTGATGTATATAACAATAACGGCCGCACCTGTAACCTGTTGACTGATTTCAATGACAATCAGGTGACCGGCAAGGCAGGTGCCTTCTATTACGTGTGGGACGATAGTAATAGTGATGGTGTCTACCAAAGTGGAGAGTGCTCAACGAGTGCTTCTGACCGTGTGTATGTACAGGACTTGAGCGCTGACGAGCAGACGAACTATGCCAATTGGTTCAGTTACTATCGCAAGCGTGAATATGTCATGAAGCGTGCTGTCAGCGAGATTATTTCTGATTCGTCAGAACGTATGGGGCTCGGCACCATTAACCGAAACAACCATGTTATGGATGGAACGGAAGTCGGCACGCAAGTCAAGGGCATTGATGACATTACCTTACCGGTTAATACTACGGCGGCAGCTGATAAGGTTACCTTGATCGATAATCTATTAGGTATCAACTCCAGTAATTCCACGCCTCTGCGGTTGGGGTTGGAGAATACCGGTAAGTATTTCATGAACCAGATGACCAACAGTGCCCTGTTTGGTTATACGCCTGCCTCTCAAAGTGATAGTGCCTCGGGATCATCACCTATTCTAGACCCGACACTCGGTGGTACCTGTCAACAGAACTTCGCTATCGTAATGTCAGATGGTTTCTGGAATGGTGGAGATCCCTCGGTTGGTAATACGGATGCCGATGGTGCGGGTGATTTCGACGGTCAGTCTTATGCAGATACCCGGTCCAATACACTGGCGGATGTCGCCATGCACTACTACGAAACGGATCTGCTCAATATTGCCGATGAAGTACCCGTCGTAAGTATCGATGTAGTCCCTGGTGATGTTTCGGAGTGCAGTACTGTTACGTCAGATGATGCCCACTTGCACCCCAACTGCTACGATACCAATACCCAGCAGCATCTTGTGACCTACACGGTGGCTTTTGGTGTCAGGGGTACAATACCGGAATTTGATGCCGTTGGTGATGAGTGTCAGCCAAATACTAGGGAGGATAGTCTTTCAACACAGAATTGGCCTTCATCATGTGACTCCAGTCTCTCAGATGGTTGGCCTGCCCCTTCAGCAAATTCAAGTACAACTGTTGACGATATGATGCATGCTGCCTGGAATGGTCGCGGGCAATTTCTTAGTGCAAAAGACCCACAAGAGCTGATTGATACCCTGCAGGAGGCAATTGACGATATCTCCTCGAGGAATGAAGTCGCTGCCGCTGCTGTCTCGGTGGATACTTTCAACGTCACGGGTGGTGGTAATGTGGTTCAGGGTAAGTTCGATTCAACCGATTGGACTGGCGAACTCTATAGCTACGAAATTATAGTGAGTGCGAGTAATGATATTAGCGTCAGCACGACACCTACATGGGGGGCACACGACCTGCTGGATGCAAGAGCCTATACGGCCCGGTTTGCTGTAACCTATAACGGGTCGCAGGGTATTGCTTTCGATTTTCCCTCCGATTACACCAGCCTAGGGACATCTGATTTGAGTCAGGACCAGATCGATGACCTGCTGTACGATGCGCCTTATCCCACTACCACGACCGACTCGGCTGAGGTCACTGCAAACCAGACCCATGGTGAAGACCTCGTTAAATATCTCTTAGGTGATCATAACAATGAGGGTGACGAAGCAGGGGATTTCCGCTCGCGTAGTGGCCATAAACTGGGGGATATTATTCATTCTGCACCAGTCTATGTTGGTGATCCGGATACGAGTTTCTCAAGTGACTCCGCTTACCAGAGCTGGGCCAACAATACTGTGCCGACTGGCGCCAAAGGACGCAGAGAAATGATTTATATCGGGGCCAATGATGGCGCCCTGCATGCCTTTGATGCCGGCACAGGTGAAGAGGTATTCCTCTATTATCCGAAAGCTGTATTCAGGGATGATCAGCGCTGGGGGCTGCACTGGCTAGCTGACCGTTTTTATGAGCATCGCTACTATGTGGATGGCGAGATTACCGTATCGGAAGTTTATGCGGACATCGACGGTACAGGTACAAAGTGGAATACGATTCTTATCGGGACGCTGCGTGGTGGTGGACGGTCGATTTTTGCCATTGATATCAGTGATCCCTCTGAATTCGCCACCGAAGCCGGTGTGGCTGGTAACATTCTCTGGGAATTCAGCCACGACGAATTGGGCTTCACCTTTGGTAAGCCAACCATTGCTAAGCTGAATAACAATCGCTGGGCCGCTATCTTCGGGAATGGATATAATCCAGGATCCTCTTCCTCCGGTGAGGCATCGCTCTTCATTAAGTATCTCGATAGTCCAACCGATTTCGAAATCATATCTACAGGTTCAGGATCCAACAGTGCTGGGGATTGCCTCGACGCAAGCAGTGACTGTAATGGCTTGTCTACACCGGCAGTAGTCGATCTTGGGGCAGATAGCATTGCGGACAGAGTCTATGCGGGCGATATCAAAGGCAATCTGTGGGTTTTCGATATCTCAGACACCACTTCAAGCAATTGGGGAATACCTACGAGTTATTCTGGTAATCCATTGATTGCGGTAAAGAACACGACTAATGCAGAACAGCCGATCACCAGCCAGCCTATCGTTATCCTGCATCCAATAGAACGCCATAGCAATACTTCACCAAATACCATGGTCTATTTCGGTACAGGTCAATATTTGGCTGAGAATGACCCGATATCCACAGAAGAGAATACTTTTTATGGTGTCTGGGATGACGGGACGCACATTTCGGGTGCTCGGGATTCGGTACTCGTCGAGCAGACAGTGAATGAGACGGTGCTCGGCACTGCTGATGTGAGGCTGCTCACCAATAATCCGGTCGATTATACCACCGATAGAGGTTGGTATTTCGACCTGCCGGAAAGTGGGGAACGGATCGTTTCCAATCCGATTGTGTTCGGCGATCTGGTGGTCTACAACTCGATTACACCCGAATCAAATCTATGCAGTACATCCGGTGGCACCAGTTGGCTCATGGTGCATAATTTGCTGGATGGTTCCGAGCCCGATTTTATCGCCATCGATGTTACTAATAATGGGGTATTCGACTCCGGTGACCAGGTGGGTGACGCTAATGTTGCCGGTGTAAGATCCGGCAATCTCAATTGGCAGATGACCCTGGCTAAGTCAGGTCCGGGGGCGGAAGCGATAGCGATTGTACCCTCTGCGGACATCGATACGTACAACATACTCGGTGGTAGAAGTGTCGGTACTCGCTCCTCCTGGGGACGTTACAGAATTGAGGATTGAGTAGGTGTTTAGCCGAATGCATGAGGATAAGTTATGGATACTCAGGATTTTAAAAAGTTGATTCGATTTCCGAAGATCTTTGCGCTAATGGTCGTTGCATGTATTGTGCTTGCATTACCGTTCTCGGTTTCGGCAGACAACCGAGTTGAGTTTGATGATTTCGAGGAAAGTATCTCAGGTCCATTGGATGGACTCGATCTGAAGAAAAAGTGGATCTGGGTGGATGATATGATCTATTACCTGGATCGAAATGTGAAAGTGAAAGGTACCTCCACGAAGCTTGGCTTGATAATGGATTTAAAGCAGGGCGAGGTTGTGAAGTTAAGACTCAGGCCTAATGACAAAGAGCCTTCCATTCCCTATGTCGTTCTAATCGAGCGCGAGTAGTTACTAACAGAGTATTTGGCAATGAGAAAATATAGCGCTGGTCTAACCCTGGTTGAGTTGATGGTCACCCTTGCTGTACTTGCGATCATTGTTTCTATTGGGTATCCAATGTATACGGCTCAAGTGCAGAAATCCAGGCGTGCGGATGCTCGTGCAGGGGTTATGGAACTTGCCATGGCACAGGAAAGAGAATTTGCTGCATGGGGTGGGTATTCTGAAGCAAACGCAGCCATTACAGGTATAACCTTCGCGGATAGTGCTCCTGCACCCGATGCCAATAGTACGTTTGTTGCAGATGTGACAAGAATTGCGAATCAATATAACCAGTTCTATTCGTTTAACATACAGGCGGATAACAATGCTTTCATAATAACGGGTACACCTACAGGTAGACAGGCTGGTGATGCTGCATGTGCCACGTTTTCTGTCGATCAAACCGGTACAAAAGCTGCCACAGATGGCAATTTATGCTGGTGATTTGATTATCACAGAAGTTCCTTGGGTAGAGAGAAAACAACCTCTTCTTTTTTGCCATGGGTTTCTATAAATTCTCTAGCACCCCATTGCTCTAATTTTTCGACAACATTTTCGACGAGAATCTCTGGTGCGGAGGCCCCTGCGGTGAGGCCGATGGATTCAGCGCTTTCTAACCAGGCTCTGTCGATATTCTCGGGACCATCAATAAGGTGAGCAGGGGTGCCATGCTTTTCTGCGATTTCCCTTAGTCTATTCGAATTAGAACTATTTGGTGAGCCGACTACGAGTACTAAATCGCAACGTCGAGCAAGCTCTTTTACTGCGTCCTGTCTATTCTGAGTTGCATAACAAATATCTTTTTTCTTGGGTCCCGTGATATTCGGAAATCGACTACGTAATGCTTCGATGACCTCTTCTGTATCATCGATTGATAATGTGGTTTGAGTAACGTATGCAATTTTTTGGGGTGAGTCAATTTCGAGTTTTTCGACATCTTCTTTGGTAACTACAAGGTGGATATGAGAGGTGTCTTGATTCCTTGTGCACTGTCCCATAGTCCCTTCAACTTCAGGGTGCCCGCGGTGGCCGATGAGTATCACTTCATAACCATCTCGACAGCGTCTGGCAACTTCAAGGTGGACCTTGGTAACCAGTGGGCAGGTAGCATCGAATACTCTCAGTTCCCGCTTCTCTGCTTCCTGCCTTACCGATTGGGAAACACCATGAGCGCTGAATATGACGGTATTTCCATCAGGTACGTCATCGAGTTCATCGACAAAAATGGCACCTCTCTGGCGAAGACTTTCAACTACAAAACGGTTATGCACCACTTCATGCCGAACGTAGATCGGCGCACCCAGTTGCTCCAGAGCACGCTCGACGATTTCAATAGCCCGATCGACGCCGGCACAAAAGCCTCGAGGATTGGCAAGAAGAATCTGTTTCATGAGTTTACTCGGGTGGGTTCACATCCAGTATTGTGGTTTTGAAGAAAAAAGTCTTGCCGCTCAGGGGGTGATTGAAATCGAGCTGAATCTTTGTGGGTTCTATCTCCACGATGCGGCCAGAAATTTCTTCGCCATTCGGCGTGGTAAAGCCGATAACCTGGCCTTCACATACGCTGATCGCCATGGAAGGCTGAAAGCCGAGGCGATTAGTCCCCGATAGGCGTAGGCGCGGTTGTATGGCCGTAATTGTGACTGTT
>JAHXHT010000087.1 GCA_025656435.1 Candidatus Thiodiazotropha sp. (ex Gloverina cf. vestifex)
TGTGATTCGGGAACGCTTGTAATACCTATTTTTACTAATCATTTCTGAAGCTTAGCACCTGTTAATAGATGCTTAACTTCCTAAGACCCTTTACAATTGACAACGCACTGATATAACAGGTTATTTATAGGGGGCAGGCTATTTCGAGCCCGGTAAATTGATCGATCAGTTAGATCGTAATATGGAAAAAACAGCTGTCTGATGATTGTTTCTGGCAAAAAGGTTAAAAATCGAAAGCTGATTTTAGAAACCGATACCGACACCCACGCCGCCCCAGGAGCGGCCACCTGAGCCGACACCGAAGCCGAAATTGACTCTGGGTTTAGGCTTTGTTGTTGATGCTTCAGGCCAAAGTACCAGTTCATCAGTGGTGAGGGTTGGGAAGTCGTACGCGGCATCGCCGATTTCTCCGGCGCGGACTTCAGAAAACTTGCCGGTTACCGTTACCTGGCGGCCTTTGGCGTAATTGACGGTTTCGAGATAGCCTTGATGTTGCGCCAGGAATCGCCCATTGGGAGAGGCGGTAACGTCGGGTCTCCCATCTTTCTTCAGCGGGTAGGCGAGAATCTGCAGTTCGGTGATATCAGCCAGATTGCGACTTTCTACGATGACACCGCCCCATTGCAGTCTTTTGCCAGAATCGGACGTTGCAGCAGTAGTCACTTCTGCAGGTGTCGGACTGCGATCAGCATCAGCAGCGACTTTGGGTGCTGTACTGCAGGCCGAGAGCACGAGGAATACCAGGGCAGCCTGAAGGATGAGGGCAATGTATTTCATTCCACGTCTACCAGTAATAGGGATACCTGCGCCAATAGGGGTGCGGGTAGAAATAGGGGTTGTAAAAAGGATCGTAATGATGGGGTGAGTAGTAGACGTCTTCTGGCCAGAGATAATAGGCCTTCACTTCCACCACCGGGTAAGGATATGGGTAGCTGCCGACTGGCTGTTCAACGACTTCTTTCACAGTGCCTGTGACTGTTAGAAGGCGGTCCTTCGGGTACTCTTCCGGTTCCAGAAACCCTTTGATGCGGGCGATGAATCGTCCTCTGCTTTTTGCATCATCCTGTGGCTTGCCCGATTTGCTCAGGTTAACGGCGAGGACTTCAATATGTGTCTCATCTGAAAGGTTTTGTACTGAAATGATACTGCCGCCCCAACGAACCTCATTTTCCACAAAGCGAGAGGCTTCCTGTTGTACTTCATCCACACGAATATCACCGGCGGGGGCGTTGCGTATATATTCCGGTACCTTGGAGGCGCAACCGCCAAGAACAATGCCACAGAGTAGGCTTGTGGTGACCAGATTAATTCTGTATTTCATGATGTTGACTGCCTGAATCTGAAGCGGATCCATTCCCAAACTATCCGACAGTTAGACTCGATCGGCTAAGTTAAATTCCCCGCCTGGCATGGGGTCAGTTAGCACGAATAACTATTCGACGATACGCTCTTTTTTCGCCTCCTCCTGGAAATAATAGTCGTAATTTTGATGTAGGTGGTTGGTGAAAGACCAGGCTTCACTATAGGAGAGCCCGCTGTCCTTGGGCAGGATGACCTTGACGTAAAGATTGTTGTCTTTCTTTTTCAACCGGGTCAGCTTTTGGTCCAGTGTCTTACGGGAGATGCGTTTGAAACCGCTTTGCCCGGGGCCCTTGTAATCGATGCGGTATTTGCCGCCGGATTTCGCATAGCGTACTTCGACCAGGGTTTTGCCTTTGGCAGTGCGGGCCGGTCTGACCAGTTTGTCATATTTAATCTTGAGATCGGAGAAATCCGTCTTGAGGCCTGACAGCTCCTGGGTGGCTGTCATATTGCGCGCCAAGGCTGCAGAGAGATCCTCTTCCTGGCTGCTGAAGGAGAGGCGTAGTGCCTCCAAGTCTGCCAGGGTGGCCGCTTGTCTTTGGTTAGCCTGATCCAGGTCGCTATTGAGGCGCTCGATATTACGATTGGACAGGGACAATTGACTGCGCAGTTGATCACTCTCGCGGTTGAGTCTTGCTACCTGAGTATCGAGCAGATCACGTTTACGACTTAAGGTGGTGATCTGGTGGCGTTGACTGGCGATTGCCGCCTCCTGCTCTTCAGTGCGTTCTTCCATGCGCATCATCTGCATGCGCAGCATGGAGAGCTCGTACTCCCTGGCGATCAGTTTCTCTTCGAGGGTGACATTCTCCTCACCGGTGGTGCGGGCCAGTTCCGCTGCCTGTTGTTCCGCTTCCATGGTAGATCGCAACTGGCTCAGGAGTTCCATGTTGCGTAGCAGCAGGATGACCATGGCGAGCATGAAGATCATGACGATCACAGTCATGATGTCGGTGAAGGAGGGCCAGAAGCTATCGTCCCCCTCGCTGGAACGCTGGTTGAGGCGCAGATCGATGAAGCCGTCATCCATGGGGATCAGTCGTCCTCATGGAGGCGGAAGCCTCGCTTCAGAAGATGCTTAACCTCTGCCATGTCCTCATGCATGGTCTCGCTCTTTTCCTGATAGCTCTGCAAGGTCTCCAGCACACGCAGTTCAACCGCTTCAAAGCCCTCTTGGGACTGTTTCATCTGGTTGACCAGCTCCTGCAGGGAGCGCACCAGGCCGGTGAATTCGTAGAGGGCGCTGTCGGTCTGTACCTGGAAGCGAGGCAGCAGTTCATTGACGGTGACCTGTTCCACGGCGCTGATCAGGTTGGTCTGCACATCACTCAGTTTAAGATTGAAATAGCCAAAAAAGATGAAACATAGGATGGCGGTAATGGTAGTGGATAGGGCGGTGGACATGCCGTGTACCACCATTCCCATACCGCCGACATTGATTGAAGTGGCGAGCAGGTCCGAAGCGCCGATGAGGGCGATGGAGAGGGAGACGATCGTACCGAAGACACCGGTCAGGATCAGGATGTTGTTGATGAACTTCGGCAGGCTGTTGCGGGTGCTCTCGTTGGCCACCAGGGTCGAGGCCAGGGAGCCGTGGTTAATCGGACAATTCGCCTTGAACAACCCCTGCATGGTGCGATAGCGGTTGCCGATGATGGCTTTTTTGTGGATGCGCTTCAGTGGGTCCTGTTCCCCTTCGCGCAGATTACGCAGAAAACGGATCAGCGCATTCTCCTCCTGGGCGTAGTGGAGAAAGATGGTAATCATGCGTAGGATGCCGATGGCAAAGAGACCGACGATCGCACCGTTGATGATGAGGCCGGTACTGGTCAGTTGGTCGCGAAAATAGACTTGGTTGATGAATTCGAACTTCCACACCATCAGGGCTGCGATGACCGCTGACATGATGATCATCCTGACGAGGATGTTGCGGCTGAAGTTCCGACGTAGCTGTATGCTTCCCAACGCTCTGCTCCTGGCGGTATAACGAACCTGAATAGTGTAACCCAGCCTGAATGGAACAAGAAAGATTGACAGCACAATATCGCAACCATCTTTTACAGATCCCTCAGGCTGCGCTGATTAAAGTGGAGGGAGCCGTTGTTGTCTCCGATTGGCTGAAAACCAATCTGTTTGATGGACCGTTGCATTTGGTGGCGGTCGGTAAGGCGGCTCAGTCTATGGCGATGGGGGCGGACCGGGTGCTGGGCAAGCGGATTCGTAAGGCACTGATTATTTCCAAGTTTGGGCATCTCGATTACGATTTTTGCCGTCGATCGGGGATCGAGGCCGCCCACCCGGTGCCGGATGAAAATAGCCTGCAGGCGGGACGCAGCTTGCTGGAATTTCTCTCTGCGGACGATGGGTTGCCACTGCTGTTTCTGATTTCCGGCGGTGCTTCCAGTCTGGTAGAAGTGCCGGTGGCGGGTGTCGATCTCGAGTTCCTGGCCAGTACTAACCAGTGGTTGCTGGGCAGCGGACTGGATATCGTACAGATGAACCGAGTGCGAAAAGGGCTCTCTCAGATCAAGGGCGGGGGTCTGCTGACACGACTGGGTGACCGGTCTTTGTATGCCCTCGCTATCTCGGATGTGCCGGGAGACGAGCCTGCAGTTATCGGCTCAGACCTGTTGGTGCCTGAAGCGGATTTACTTGAACAGCTTTCTGCCATTTCCCTGCCGGATTGGTTGCAGGCTAGGGTGATGGCAGGACTTGCGCAGCGTGCGGATCTGCCAGATGAGTCGCCATTGTTGCAGATCGTAGCCAATCTCGAACTGGCTAAACAGGCGGCTGCCGAGCGGGCGGATCAGCTGCGCTATCCTGTTACCTTGCATGAGGATTTTCTGCACGGGGATGCGGCTGAGACTGGTTTGAAACTGGCCGCTCAGCTACAGGATGGTGCGCCGGGGATCTCCATCTGGGGGGGTGAAACCACCGTTCATCTGCCTCCCGAACCAGGGCAGGGTGGGCGCAATCAACACTTGGCCCTTGCCGCAGCGGTAGCCCTGGCCGGTTCCAGTGATTGCTATTTGCTGGCGGCTGCTACTGATGGCACTGATGGACCGACAGAGGATGCTGGCGCTTTAGTTGATGGAGGTACCCTCAGCCGGGGGCTCTGGCGGGTTTTGATGCAGCAGGATCGCTGGTTACGGCAGATGCCGGTCGATTGCTCGAGGCCAGCGGGGATCTCATAACGACCGGTCCCACAGGTACCAATGTGATGGACATGGTGATCGGTATGAGGTTCTAGATGGAGAGCTCGGATATGCCCACAAAAAGTCTGTATCAGGCGGCGCGCAACTGTCTGTTGACCGGTTCGGTGGAGGAGAAACTTAGCCTGACCGATGAGACCGCCAGCGCCTGGAAAGCGGGAAGGTTGTCGTTGACCGGATGGACATCTGCAGATGACTTGCGTGAGGCGGGCCGTCCGGCAAAGCCGGAGCTGGTTCATCCTCGCCATTTGTCCCGGCGACGGCTGGGCAGTGAAAAAGGCCGGCTGGCCCTGATTCACGCCATCGCTCATATTGAGTTCAATGCCATCAATCTGGCCTGGGATGCCGTACAACGATTCCCCAATTTGCCTGCCGATTTCTATAGTGATTGGATCCAGGTGGCACAGGAGGAGGTCTACCATTTCCGTCTTCTGCGGGAACGATTGCGTGACGGCGGGGTCGATTACGGAGATTTTCCGGCGCACAACGGGCTGTGGGATATGGCCGTTCAGACCGCTCATGATCCACTGGTCCGTATGGCGCTGGTGCCGCGCATGTTGGAGGCCCGCGGTCTCGACGTGACACCGGGCATCATGCAGCGTTTTGCAGCTATCGGCGACGAACGAACTGTCGAAGTACTGCAGGTGATCCTGGATGAAGAGGTTGGACATGTACATTTCGGTACGCGTTGGTTTCAGCATCTTTGTGAAACCCGGGGACTGGAGCCGGAGGCGACCTATTTCGACCTCTTGAGTCATTTTGTGCGCGGAGGTATCCGCTGCCCGTTACACCATCAGGCGCGACGGCAGGCAGGATTCACTGAAGAGGAATTAAACCGTTTGGAACGCTTATGTGCAGAAGAGTGATCAACCGTTTCCTGGCTTTGACCGCATTCATTGTCATCTCACTGACAATCTTTCCGCTACATGCCCTTGAAGTCGAGGCGGGTCTCTTGGTCTACCGGGTGGAGGTGCCAGATGACGAAGCCTATATTAATCGCCTGTTGGTGACACCTGACTATGTGAGACTAGACCAGGGAGAACAGGACCCCGGCTTTATCCTCTTCGATCGCCGTGAACGTATGATTTACAGTGTGAATTCATCCGAACGATCTATCCTGGTCATCGATCCGGCTGAAAAAAATAATCAACATTTACCTGACGATTTGACGTTGGAAATTCGCTCCAACAAGAATCATGATGCGTCTGAGATTGCCGGTACCAAGCCACAGCATTGGCAGCTGATTACCAATGGTATTATCTGTCGTGAGGCCTTTGTCCTGCCATCAACAATGACGGAGGTTATAAGCGCGTACGGTGAGTATCTCGGCGTACTCGCAGCCCAACAGGCAGTTGCTCTCGCAACCCTTCCCAATGAGTTTCGCGATGCTTGTGACAGCGTGGTTCACGCCTATGCACCTGATGCTTTTAT
Source organism: Candidatus Thiodiazotropha sp. (ex Gloverina cf. vestifex) (assembly GCA_025656435.1). Classification (GTDB taxonomy): domain Bacteria; phylum Pseudomonadota; class Gammaproteobacteria; order Chromatiales; family Chromatiaceae; genus Thiodiazotropha. The sequence continues at coordinate 6,006 of JAHXHT010000087.1, forward strand.
ACAGAAGGGGTTACCCGTAAAGATTTGGAACGATCAGGGTTATGGCGAGGAGTTGGTGGATTTTCAGGCAAGCTTCAAGATTTCTGCGGAGCATTTTTCTTTACCTGAAGACTATCAGCGGGTACCGATGGGGATTGGCGGTTAACAGGCCCTAGTGTATTTTTCCCTCGTCACCCCATCATCGGTGACACTGATAATTTCTGCGGTATCATCATGCCAATCTCCAAGCACATGTCTGATTTTGTCTTTTCCATCGATAGTGAAGGGGTGGTCTGCCGGGCGATGGGTATGTCCATGAATCAGCCTGTCTGCACCGTAATCTGTTAGATAAGACATCACTGCCTGCTGATTGACGTCCATGATGAGTTCCGCCTTATTCGCATTCGCTTCGCCGCTCTGTTCTCTATAGGCCTTTGCCTGCTCCCTGCGGGCATCGAGCGACAAGGAAAGGAACTGTAGAGCGAAATCCGGGTGTCTAACCTGTCTTCTGAAAGCCTGATAATCCAGGTCATCCGTACAGAGAAGATCTCCGTGCATCAGTAGGGTGGGGGTGCCGAACAGATCGATCGGTTTAGGGTCGGATAACAATTCAGCGCTGCAATCCCGGCAAAAGTCTTCACCGATAAGAAAATCACGATTGCCGTGCATGAAGTAGAGATGGGTCCCTGACTGGGTGAGACGTTTCAGTGAGACCGTGATTTCAGGGATAGGCGCATGCCGGTCATCGTCGCCGATCCAGACATCGAAGAGATCACCGAGAATATAGAGGTGATCTGCCTGGATGGCTCGTTGCTTGATGAAACGGAGAAAAAACTGCACCATCTCCGGCCTTTCGGCGGAGAGGTGCAGGTCTGAAATGAAGAGATGTTCAGGCAACTAGTACTCCGACGATCTCAAATAGAGGGAATACACAGAAGTTGTGCACTAATCTTCGCTGATTTCCGCTTTTTCAATAATGATGTCTTCTGCCGGCACATCCTGATGGCCTGCACGTGTAGTCGTCTCGACACCCTTGATCTGATTGATGACATCCATTCCGCTGCTGACCTTACCGAAGACGCAGTAGCCCCAGCCATCCTGTCCGGGATGATCGAGAAACTTGTTGTTGGACACGTTAATAAAAAACTGAGCCGTGGCGGAGTGGGGTTCCATAGTACGCGCCATGGCAATGGTGCCCGCCTCATTGGATAGGCCGTTCTTGGCCTCATTCTCGATAGGGTCGCGGGTCTGTTTCTGAATCATGCCGGGTTGGAAGCCGCCACCCTGGATCATAAAATTTTCGATGACCCGGTGAAAAATGGTGCCGTCAAAAAAGCCATCTTTGATGTACTGTTTGAAGTTTTCACAACTCTTGGAAGCATTGGCCTCGTCCAGTTCAATAACGATGGGGCCTAAATTAGTGGTTAACGTGATCATAAGGATTCCTGTTTATTTAAAAATGAATTCTGTAGTCAATCTTAGGGACGATGCGGACTATTCGATCACAGTGGCCTTTTCAATCAAGACGGTATTTTTTGGCACATCGCGCATACCGTTTTTGACTCCAGTCATCTCGTTGGCGATAGTGTCAACTACGTCCATGCCATCTGTTACCTTGCCGAAAACCGCATAACCCCATCCGTCACGACTGGGATAGTCGAGAAAAGCGTTGTCTTTGTGGTTGACGAAAAATTGTGCTGTGGCTGAGTGGGGATCAGAAGTCCTCGCCATGGCAAGGGTGCCGCGCATATTCTTTAAGCCGTTTTTGGCTTCGTTCTGAATGGGTGCTCGTGTCGATTTCTTTTTCATATCAGGTGTGAAGCCACCCCCCTGAATCATGAAACCCTTAATAACCCGGTGAAAGACCGTACCGTCGAAAAAACCGTCACGAACGTACTGTACGAAATTGTCAACTGTCTCAGGCGCCTTTCCTCTGTCGAGTTCCAGCTTGATGCTGCCCATAGAGGTCATCATCTCGACCTGAACGGTTTCTGCCCAGGCGCTTCCAGTAGTGATGCCGACTAGCAGCAGGAGTGTCAGTAAGCTTTGTGTAAGTCTTTTCATTGGATTCTCTATGCCTGATCATGATGTGTAAAGTCACACATCATAACGGTTAGGAGAGTCTATAAAAAGGGGGTGATGACCATGAGATATTGGATGTCTTTGGTTAAAGACATTGAGTTGGAAACGGAAAACCTGGCCCTGGTTGGAAGGCCGGGTTGTCTTATCAAATATATGTATCTATATGTTAATCCACAGGTTGTTATTTAGTTGTTTTTAGCACCCTGCTCAATCCACTGTTCTATTTTCGTAATCCCTATCAGTCGATAGGGCCTCTTTGCTATGTGGCATGCAGATCGATGGGTCGACTTTGCCGGCAACCAGTCGATAGAGTGAACTGGAGAGCGGATCTCCAGCTACGACTACTGGGCCGAACTTGGTGCCTTTCATGACCGTGGCATAGTTCTCTGTCACAAAGCCGCTTGCCTCATCGCCGGCGCCTCCTTGTGTATGGCATTCCGTGCAATACTTATCGATCAACGGTTTTACCTCGGATTTAAAACTGACCGCAGCCGGCCCTGCGCTGCAACCAACCAACAGCATGACGGAAAGAGCTGAGGCAAAGGATACGGTTTTAGGGGTGGACATGGATTTGCTCCTCAATGTTATTTGCAACTACTTCATTCGCTGATCGCCATGGAAGGCTGAAAGCCGAGGCGATTAGTCCCCGATAGGCGTAGGCGCGGTTGTATGGCCGTAATTGTGACTG
>JAHXHT010000088.1 GCA_025656435.1 Candidatus Thiodiazotropha sp. (ex Gloverina cf. vestifex)
GTTGTTTGCTTCATGGGGTCTATATAATGATTGGCCTAGAATGTGCACCATTATCCCTCAATCGATGGATTCGTTCAGAGCTTCCTTAGTGAGATTGCAACTCTGGCGATACGCTTTTCTACCCGGTGTTTTACTGCTTGGCGTTCTTTGGGGTGCTGCGTTGATACATGTCATGCAGTTTCCTGTTTACGATGAGCATGCCACGATGGATGTCATCCTGGTCGGCACTATTTTTCTTCTGACAACGCTACTGTTAACTGTTGATACCTTCTTTAGCATTGTTTTCGTGCTTTCAGCGATAAGCCTGTTGCTGTTAAATCTGTCGGCTCAAGGCAATATTATATCGGCTGACTTCATTACCGGGCTCATCGCCTATTCCTTGGCACTTCTCATTCTTTCGGCTTGGATGACCTACTATCAGCAAGGCTACCTGCTAATGGCTGCCAACCGGGCGTTGTTGCATGAGCGGATGGTGGCGTCTGAAACCAATCTTACTGAGATGCGTAATCGGCTCACGGAAGAGAATGATCAACGACAGACGGTGGAGCAAGAACTGTTTCTTGCCAAGGAGGCAGCTGAGGGCGCCAATATGGCGAAGTCTGAATTTCTCGCCACCATGAGTCACGAAATCCGCACGCCACTTAACGGTATCCTGCCAATTCTGGAGATGCTGCGTGAGACTCGCCTGGATGGTGAGCAGAAGCATTTTGTCACCACAGCGCTCAACTCTTCACAGGTACTGTTGAGCATTATTAACGATATCCTCGATTTCTCGAAAATCGAGGCGGGGAAACTGGATCTGGAGTTTATCGAGATCAACCTGGTTAATATCATTGAGCAGGTCACTTCACTGATGAAGAATGCCGCTGACAGGCGGGGCCTCAAGCTGATGTATAAGATTGAGAATGGCGTACCCCGGAACGTGAGAGGGGACCCGATACGGTTGCGCCAGATTCTCACCAATCTGGTGAGTAATGCGGTCAAGTTTACGGAGCAGGGTGAGGTCTGTGTTGAGGTGTCGGTCCGCCAGTCGTCTCGAACAGAAGTGGATCTGTTATTTGCTGTCAGGGACACAGGATTAGGTATGACCGAGGAGCAGGTACAGAGATTATTCGAACCTTTCTCACAGGCCGATGTTTCAACTACTCGGAAACATGGTGGTACCGGTCTAGGACTCGCTATCTGTAAACGCTTGACGGAATTGATGGGGGGGCGAATCGGAGTCAAGTCACACAAAGGCCAGGGATCCTACTTCTGGTTTATTCTACCCATGCGCAAGTCGCTGCAGGACATGCCCTCAAGCCGTCGTAACCTGCGTGATATCCGAACCTTGGTACTAGCCTCTGAATCGTCCACAGAGGTTCAGCCGTTGACACATATCCTGCGCAATGCCGGTATGTTGCTGGAATTCGCTACCGATCAATACGATGCGTTGAACAAGCTTAAGACTTCAGCGAATCTCGGCCTCAGCTGGCGATATGAGCTCATGTTGATTGATGCCGCCCAGCATGCCTCCGGTTTGTTTCAGCTGATTGGCAACGCCAGGGAAATAGCCCACATGCGAGATGTTCATATTCTGGTGATGAATGTGAAAGAGAGTGAACTCGCAAGCTTGGAGAGCATGGGTGTTGATGTTGTGGCCGGATCGATAAAACAGAAAGAGATCAAGCAGCGAATAGAGCGCATGCTGGATGTGAAACAGAGTTCGACCGTCCATACTGCGCCGGGTGACGAGCCTGTGCCACGTCTACCGGACGACCACCTGAACTGGCTCGACAAACAGGCCGGCGGAGAGGTGCCTGAGTCGGAAGATGGCTCGATGGTACAAGATGAGTCGCCTGTCCAACACACAAAACTTGTCGGTAGGGTACTGGTGGTGGAGGATAATCCCGTCAATCAGGCGGTTGTCAAAAAGATGCTGGAAAAGGCAGGTCTTTCTCCTGTCACGGCTAATGATGATGGTGTTGAGGCCATGGAGATCCTGCGTGGGGAACAGTTCGATGTGGTCCTGATGGACTGCCAGATGCCGCGAATGGATGGTTATGAGGCTACTGAGGCCATTCGCGAACGGGAGATCCAGCAGGGGTTAATGCGGCTGCCTGTGATCGCCATGACGGCCAATGCCATGGCTGGAGACAGGGAACGTTGTCTGGCAGTGGGTATGGATGACTATCTGTCAAAACCGGTTAAGCCCTCACAACTGGAAAATATGCTGCGTCAGTGGTTGCCCATGGAGGAGGTTCTTCCGGGAGGTGTGGTTGATCAAACCGCGCCGATGGTGGAAGCTGTGCCTGAAAGCCATCAAGCCGCAGCAGACGTGACAGAAGCAACAAGCGATTTTGGAGTAGAGATTATGGGGTCACATGGGGTCATCGATCGCAGTGTGCTCAAGGAGCTGTACGAGATCATGGAGGAGGATTTTGTCTCTATCATTGAGAGCTATCTCAAGAGTGCCCCAGGCTTGATGCACGGTATTCGTGATGCAGTTAAGTCAGGGGATATGGATGCCCTGGTGAAATCAGCACACCCGTTGAAATCGAGCAGTGCCAATGTGGGCGCCATGGAGCTTTCAGTGTTGGCGAGGGATCTCGAATTCAAGGGAAGGGAGGCGGATTCCAGTGATCTGGTGAACAGCTATAATCGAGCGGCCGATATTTTTCGCAAGACCGTGAGCGAACTCCGTGTCATCGCAGAGAAGGGCGATATTTAATCGGCCAGGACTTGTTCAGTGCTTCCAACCCCGGCAACCTTGCCAGTCACTGTCGTCTCACAGGTTGTCAGAAGCAAAGTCCGCCAGTCGGGAACGCTCACCCCGCTGTAGCGTGATGTGGCCACTGTGTGGCCAATCCTTGAAACGGTCCACGGCGTAGGTGAGTCCCGAGGTAGTTTCCGTCAGGTAGGGTGTATCGATCTGTGCCACATTTCCCAGGCAGACGATTTTTGTGCCGGGTCCCGCCCGGGTGATCAGCGTTTTCATCTGTTTCGGCGTCAGATTCTGCGCCTCGTCAAGAATGATATATTTGTTGAGAAAAGTACGGCCACGCATGAAGTTGAGGGAGTGAATGCGTATGCGGCTGCGTAGCAGATCTTCCGTGGCGGCACGGCCCCATTCACCACCTTCGGTCTGGGTGAGCACCTCCAGGTTATCCATCAGAGCCCCCATCCAGGGTGTCATTTTTTCCTCTTCAGTACCCGGTAGAAAACCGATGTCCTCGCCCACAGGCACGGTCACACGAGTCATGATGATCTCTCGATAGAGGTTGAGATCCAGCGTCTGTACCAAACCGGCAGCTAGAGTAAGCAGAGTCTTGCCGGTACCTGCGCTACCCAGTAGAGAGACGAAGTCCAGCTCGGGATCGAGCAGCATGTTGAGGGCGAAATTCTGCTCCTGGTTGCGTGCCGTGATGCCCCAGACTGCGTGTTTGGGATTGCTATAGTCCTCAGCCAACTCGATGATCACATTGTCGGCTTGTTTTTCGCGCACGATGGCTTGAAAACCCTCGTCACCAGGCATATAGAGGCATTGGCTGGGGTACCAGGCTTCGGTATCGGGTCCCGAGACACGGTAGAAGGTATGACCCTCTTCCTGCCAGGATTCCAACTCCTTGGTATGCAACTCCCAGAAGCTATCCGGTAGTTTATCGAAACCGTTATAGAGAAGATTGACATCCTCAAGGACCTTGTCGTTGGAGTAGTCTTCCGCCTTGATACCCAGCACCGTTGCCTTGATGCGGAGGTTGATGTCCTTTGAGACCAGGATCACCCGCTTGTCAGGATGTTCTGTCTGTAAGCTGAGGGCTGTGGCCAGAATATTGTTGTCGGGGGTATTGCCCGGCAACGTCGACGGTAACTCCACCTCAACGGGTTTGGTCTGTACGAATAGCAGTCCGGACAGAGCCTCAATGGCACCGTTCAATTGCAGCGTGTTGAGTGGAATGCCCTGGCTAATGGCGTGCTGCGGTACATGGGATATGAGTTCGTCCAGGAAGCGGCTGGTCTGGCGAACATTGCGCCACCTCAGACATACCCTTTTTACCCTTGTCGAGCTCCTCAAGCACCACCATGGGTAGAAAAATGTCGTGTTCCTTGAATCGGAACAACGCGGTGGGATCATGCATCAACACATTGGTATCAAGAACAAAAAGCCGGGGTCTTTCCTGGGCTGTTTCAGGCATGTGATATCTCGAAAACTGGGATAGTGATAGATTTGGGACGGTTTGTGCCGGCGTTAAGCCAACGGAACCGTCGCCAAAGGTGTAAAGGGGGTGACCCCAAATACTGTCTAAAGTGCTTGTTCAGTGCGAGTTACCTGCGCGCATAGCTTTCAGCGCATCCAGGACTTCATCCACGTGCCCTTTGACCTTTACCTTGCGCCAAGCTTGCCGCAGGATGCCCTCGGCATCGATCAGGAAGGTGCTGCGCTCGATGCCTCTGACCTGTTTGCCATACATCGATTTCATCTTGATCACATCAAAGGCTTGGCAGAGGGCCTCTTCTTTGTCGGAGAGAAGTTCGAAAGGGAAGCCCTGCTTGGCTTTAAAATTTTCCTGCGCTTTGAGGCTGTCCCGGGAGGCGCCAAGTATGACGGCGGATTGTCGCCGGAATTTGGCGATGGCCGCTGTAAAATCGAGACCTTCCTGTGTGCAGCCAGGGGTGCTGGCTTTGGGATAGAAATAGAGGATGACGGGTTTGCCCCGGAAATCAGAGAGCTTGATCTGTTTATTGCCGGTGGCAGACAGTTCGATGTCGGGTACGGGCTTGCCGATAGCAATTTTGCTCATGGCTTGCGGGATACTCCGGAATATTGTCTAGGACCTGTTAACATTGACGATATCACGAGGTCCGTGAATGCCTCAAACCCGTCATGCAACCCCAGGTCTAACCTTTGATAGGTTCGATGACCGCATCGAGGTTGAGTCCGTCACAGTAGTCCATGAACTCATCGCGCAGCCCTGCGATATGGATATCTGCAGGAATTCCGACACTCATGTGAACAGAAAACATCGGCGTGCCGGTATGTGCCGCGGAATAGCTGGCGGTCATCATATCTTCGATATTGATATTACGTCCGGAGAAGAATTCAGCCAGCTGGTTGACGATGCCCGGGTGGTCCATCGAGACCACTTCGACCATGTAGGGCAGGAGATTGCTCGACGGCGCCTTCTCTTCAGCCCGCCTGCTGATAATGGTCAGATCCAGTTCTTCCTGTAGCTCCGGCAGGGCATTTTCGAGTTTCGCCAGGGTATTCCAGTGGCCCTCCGTCAGGATCAGGACGGCAAATTCACCACCCAGCACGGTCATGCGGCTGTCGGTGATATTGCAACCCTCATCGAGGATCTTCTTGGAGAGGGCCTTGACGATGCCCGGGCGGTCTTTACCGAGTGCGGAAATGACCAGATAGTTATTGGGTGTTGAAGACATGAAACGTGCGCCGTTGCTAGGTAATTTAATGATCGTATCGCAAGTGTAACATCTGGGAGAATTATCTATCGGAAAAAGCGCTGTGCGACAAGCCCCGGTTTCTTTACTTGTCAGAATTGTGAAGCACAGGATACCATTGCCGATTGAGCCAAGAGATTGAGTACGATTCTAATGTTTCAAGGCAGTATGGTAGCAATGATCACTCCCATGACGCAGGATGGCAGCGTAGATGCCGCCGCGCTGGGTCGGCTGGTCGAATTTCACATTGAGCAGGGAAGTGACGCCATCGTTGCGGTGGGCACTACTGGTGAGTCAGCGACCCTGGATGAAGCAGAGCACTGCGAGGTGATTCGCCAGGTGGTCAGTGCTGTGGCCGGGCGCATACCCGTCATAGCCGGTACCGGGGCCAATTCCACCCGCGAGGCAATCGATTTGACACGCTGTGCCAAGGCGGCGGGTGCGGATGCCTGTCTGCTGGTGACTCCCTACTACAACAAGCCAACTCAGGAAGGGTTGTTCCTGCATTACAAAGCCGTTGCCGAGGCAGTGGATATTCCTCAGATTCTTTACAATGTGCCTGGCCGGACTGCCTGCGATTTGCTGCCGGAGATCGCTGCCCGGCTGACAAAGATCGATAATATCATCGGTATCAAGGATGCCACCGGCGATCTCTCCCGACTGACCAGTCTCAGCGCAATGTGCGGCGAGGGCTTCCAGCTGTACAGCGGCGATGATGCCACAGGCTGTGAGTTTCTCTTGCAGGGTGGGCATGGTGTTATCTCAGTGACGGCCAACGTGGCGCCAAAACTCATGCATGAGATGGTGGCCCAGGCATTGGCCGGCCAGCGGGAGGCTGCTGAAGCTACAGACGCCAAGTTGTTGGGGTTGCATAAGGCTTTGTTCGTGGAGTCGAGCCCCATCCCGGTCAAGTGGGCGATGGCAAAAATGGGTTTGTGCGATAGTGGTATACGCTTGCCGTTGACCTGGCTGAGTCGTGCAGCTGAGGCTGAAGTGACAGGTGCAATGCAGCAGGCCGGCGTTCTTTGAAGCGCGTGAACCACTGCAACTTTTCATGCAGAGTGGAGGTCCGACTCTGGCATGTAGGTAGGGTGGAATGCCCTGTCTTGAGAAGTGAAAAATTCGATCCGTCGAGAGGCGGGAACTGATAACCACCACCAGACTGATCTATCCTGACATGCAGTTTATTCTCTACCCCTTTTCGATTCTCTTGCTGCTCCTCGTGTTGACCGGCTGCAGTTCCAATGGCGGTTTCTTCTCTGACTCGGAGCGGGAATATCGCAAACAGCGTGAGACAGTGCAGGATCTGGAAGTGCCTCCAGATCTTACCCGCTCCGCTATTCAGGATGCGATGGTGGTGCCGGGCGCCGGTGGCGCCTCCTATGAGGCCTACACCCAGCGTGATAAACAAGTGGCATCCGGTGTTGCTGTTGATGACGAGGTACTGCCCGATTTCGAGAACCTTTCTGTTCAACGTGATGGTGATCAGCGTTGGCTCGTAATACAGGGTGAGCCGCAACAGATCTGGCCCAAAGTGGTCGATTTCTGGCGGAAGAACGGTCTGTTGTTGGTGGAGCAGGACCCAGCCATCGGTGTCATGAAAACGGATTGGCTCGAGAGCCGGGTCGATATTAAACAGGGTGCGATTACCGAGTTTTTCCGCAAGGCTGTTGGTGGTGTTTTTACCTCAGCCACCCGAGATCAGTTCCGGGTACGGTTGGAACCGGGACTGCAGCCTGGTACTACTGAGCTCTACCTGACCCACCGAGGCATAGAAGAGAAACTGGTGGAAAACGTCAGTGGGGAAGCGGATACCACCTATTGGACGCCGAGACCCAACGATCCTGGGATCGAGGCGGCCATGTTGCGCAGCCTCATGCTACATCTTGGTGTTACCCAGGAGCAGGCTGAGACCCTGCTTGCCCAGGAGCAAGAGGCACAACCACGTTCCAGACTGGTGAAGACCGCACAGGTGAGCGAGCTCTATATCAGGGAGGGCTTTGCCCGCGCTTGGCGTCTGACAGGTGTTGCTCTCGATCGTGTTGGTTTTGCCGTCGAGGATAGGGACCGTAGCGCGGGTATCTACTATGTACGCTACAATCAGCTGGAGAGTGACAAGGCAGAGAAGAAGGGCTTTTTCTCCAAGCTCGCTTTCTGGCGTGACGATGAATCTGAAATCGATGACAAGGTCCAATATCAGGTCAAGCTAACCGAATTTGATGACGAGACCCAGGTTATTGTTCGTGATCAGACAGGAAAGCGGGATAATGCTGAGATTGCTCAGCGTATCCTCACACTGATTAACGAGCAGATTCGCTAAGTCTTGTCCCTTCGCTTCGCTTCACTGGGGAGTGGTAGCCGGGGAAACGCCCTGTTGCTGGAGACAGCAAGCGTCAGGATATTGATCGATTGTGGTTTCCCCGCACGTGAGATAGAGAAGCGACTTGCCGGGTTGGCGGTTGATCCACAGACCCTGAGCGGTATCTTCGTCACGCATGAGCATGGTGATCATGTTCGCGGGGTGGGCGCCCTGGCAAGACGTTATAAGCTGCCAGTATGGATGACGGATGGCACCTATCGTGCCGCCCGCTATGGCGATCTGCCGATCCTGAACAGGATTGATTGTCATGGTGGATGGCTCTCGCTGGGTGACCTCGAGTTACTCCCTTTTCCCGTACCCCACGATGCCAGAGAACCCTGCCAGTTTCTCTTTCAAGCCGCCGGTTTACGACTTGGTCTATTGACCGATACCGGGCATATCACCCCGCACATCCAAGAGAATCTACGTGCATGCGATAGTCTGATTCTTGAGTTCAACCACGATCTGGAGTTACTGTCCAACGGACCCTACCCGCCGAACCTGCAGGCGCGGGTGGGTGGATTGCACGGACATCTGAGTAATCATCAGGCAAGTGGTCTTCTGAAGCTGGTTGAAGAATCGCAGCTGCAATATCTGCTGGCATCCCACCTCAGCGAGAAGAACAACACGCTTCAAAAGGTCAGGGATTCCGTCTCTGATGCAGCTCCCAGGCTATTGGACGCGCTCTTTTTTGCCGAGCAGGATTGTCATAGTCGCTGGTTCGAAGTCTCTTAGGGAAGCTCTGAACGAATCGTTTGTCAGCGAACGTTTCCTCTCGCTTGCTTCAAAACTGCCATGAGCGAAGAAAAACAGTGCATTT
>JAHXHT010000089.1 GCA_025656435.1 Candidatus Thiodiazotropha sp. (ex Gloverina cf. vestifex)
TTCCAAGGAACTGCTTGCTCCATTTCTTGAAGAAAACGCTCACGCCGTGTCTGCTTCTTCTTGGCGCTGTAGTTCAGTGAGGCGAAAGTTGCTTGCTTCATGGGGTCTATATAATGATTGGCCTAGAATGTGCACCATTATCCCTCAATCGATGGATTCGTTCAGAGCTTCCCTAGGGACTTCAAGCATGTCCTTGCTCTGCGTTGTGACTCTTGCCAAGGGAACTACCATTGGCTGCGAGCCACGTCTTGATCAAGGCCATGCTTGAAATCCTGAACACAATATATTTGGCTGCCGGGTTAATATTCACCGCTTTGGCGGTATTCATAACCAAGTCGGTCAACTGATGGAATCCTTTACGTCGACTTGATCAAATTTGTACTCACGATGCTGTTGAGAGCCGGGAAGAATCGCGAGAGTTCCGGGTAAAGCGCCTTCCCAGAGGGAAACCCTACGCCCACTGATGCGTTTACACCATTTTTTTGGGTTTTGCGGTGCCCCATTATGTCTGATGCCGAAGTAGATACCTGAGGTGGTTCGCCCGCCACTACTGCCTACCTGAGCGACCACTTCGCCCGGCTCGACCCATTCGCCTGTCTCCTTGAAGAGACTCTGGTTGTGACCATAGAGACTCATATAACCATCACCATGGTCAATAATCAGCAGTAACCCAAAACCTCTGAGCCAGTCGGCAAAGGCGACCCGGCCATGGTGGATAGCTCTGACTTCTCTGCCCTCTGGCGCAGCAATCATGACCCCATCCCATTTTAATTTACCCACTTCCCGTTGCGTGCCAAAGCTGGCAACCAGCCTGCCACGGGATGGCCAGGGGAGTTTACCTTTGCGGGTAAGGAATGGCTTATGCGCTGCAGGATCCAAAGGCAGATCGGAGAGTGCCTCCTGAATATTGGAGATTAATGATTGCAGCTGATTCTCATCCTGCTTCAGGTTGTTCAGCTCGTTACCCTTGTCTTTCAACTCCCGGTCTAGAGAAGCAATGATCTGCTGGCGGCCTTGCTGTGCCGCTTCCAATTGCTGGCGTTCATTTTTGTTCTTTGCTTGCAGCTGCTGTAAGCGTAACTCCTCACGAGTGATCTCCCGCCCTATCTTATTTAGCGCCTTCAGACTCTCCTCGATAATCCCCATCTGCTCAATTCGAGCCTCGTTAAAGTAATCGTAATACACCATTACCCGACTGACTACGGCTGGATCTTGTTGATTCAGCAGGATTTTCACTTTCTCCTGACGCCCCATGGCATAGGCTGCACGTATCTGGCGCTCGAGTGTGGATTGGTGTTTGTCGAGATTCAACCGGGCATCACCCCGCTCGGCCTCGAGATCCGACAATTGCCGCTGCTGGCGGCGCAGGCTCTGACCGGTAGTTCTGATACGACGGGCAATCTGCCCGATCTTCTTTTCTGTCTCTTGCAGGACCAGACTCTGTTTGTCACGCTGGCTCTCTGTCGAGACCAACTGTTGATGTAGTGATTTGATACGGCTTTTGACTTGATTGAGCTGTTGGGTTTTTGCATCCAGATCGGGCTCGTCCGCCGCCAGGCACGGCGGCATCAGCCAGACTGTCAGCAGCAGCGCCAACAGACCCCAGAACATGGCTCAGTTTGCCTCCCCAAAGTGAATCAGGGCGCGACCCTGCATCTCTGTTGGTGGCTCGAGGTTCATGATTCTCAGCAAAGTGGGAGAGATATCGCAGAGTGAGCCACCCTCTTCCAGTTCTGCAGAACGTCCGACAAATACCAACGGCACCGGATTCACGGTATGGGCGGTGTGGGGCTGATGATTAACATGGTCCTCCATCTGCTCCGAATTGCCGTGATCCGCAGTAATCAGCATCTCGCCACCCGATAGATGAATCGCCTTGAGTACTCTGCCCAAGCAATGGTCCAATGTCTCGATGGCGTGGATTGCCGAATCCATCTTTCCAGTATGGCCGACCATATCGCTATTGGCGTAGTTACAGATAATGGCGTCATACTTGCCGCCCTCAATGGCATCCACCAGATGATCTGTCACCTCTTCGGCACTCATTTCCGGTTTCAGATCGTAGGTCGCCACCTTGGGTGAAGGCACCAGGATACGATCCTCGCCCTCGAAGGGCCGCTCTCTACCGCCATTGAAAAAGAAGGTGACATGCGCGTATTTCTCCGTCTCCGCTAAGCGCAGCTGGCGCAGACCCTGTTGTGAAATATACTCCCCGAACCCATTGCGCAGCTTTTCCGGCGGAAAGGCCACAGGAATGTCGAAACGCTTGTGGTAGCGGGTCAGACTGACGAATTCACCCAACTTAGGTCTCTTTTCCCGCTGAAAGCCATCGAAGTCATCCTCGATGATGGCGCTGGTCAACTGCCTGGTCCGATCGGCGCGGTAGTTGAGGAAAAAAATCACATCACCATCCTCGATGGTTACCGGCGCCTCCCCCTCTGGCACGACCAGGGTCGGGGTCACAAACTCGTCAGTCTCACCACGATCGTAGGCTGACTGCAGTCCTTCGCAGACACTTTCGACCTGGTGCTCCGCCTTACCTTGTACCAACATCTCGTAGGCCAACTGGATACGTTCCCAACGCTGGTCACGATCCATGGCATAGTAACGACCGACAATGCTCGCGATACGGCCACATCCCAACTCATCGAATACCTCATTGAGTGCAACCATGGAGGATTGAGCGCTTTTTGGCGGGGTATCGCGTCCATCCAGAAAGGCGTGAAAATAGACCTTCTTGGCGCCCCGCTCCACTGCCAGTCGCACCATGGCATGAATATGTTCTTCGTGGCTATGCACGCCGCCGGGGGAGAGCAAAGCCAACAAATGAATGGCTTTGTCGTCCTTAATTGCCTTGTCTGCTGCTTCTGTCAGGGTTTCGTTGGTAAAGAATGAGCCGGTGCGAATCGAACGATTCACCCGGGTAAACTCCTGATAGACGACCCGGCCAGCACCGAGATTGAGATGCCCCACTTCAGAATTACCCATCTGCCCACCCGGCAGGCCCACAGCTGCACCGGCAGTATTGATCAATGTATGTGGAAACTCCCGCCAGAGACGGTCCCAGACAGGCGTTCTGGCTAGCGCAATCGCATTAAATTCAGTGTCCTCACTGTAACCCCAGCCGTCGAGAATGATCAGGACGACCGGTTTAGGTCTTTCGGTCATGGCAGGTCTCTGTTTTTGTACAACTTATCGGGGGAAATACTTGATCTGGATCAATAACGCATTAAATCATCATTGCCGGCAACAGGCCAGAAACCAGGTGCTATATGGGGGATACAATCACACGGCGGCCTTAGGGAAAACCTGAGTATAAAAAAGGGTTCTCTTTAACCCATAATACAGCGTATTATTGTATTAGATACTATTAAAAGGCTGTATTTATGGAAAACAAATTCGGCAAGAGCACTCAACCGTTGACGATCGAAGAGACGCAAGGCATGGAAACCCTGTTTGCGTCTGACGATGATGTGGATCGTGCTTCACGCTCCCTCAAAGCCATGTCACACCCGTTGAGGCTGAAGATACTTTGCACCCTGGGAGGACGGGAAGTCAGTGTGCAGGAGATCGTCGAGCAGGTCGGTACTTCACAGAGTAATATCTCACAACATCTCGCCATCCTCCGCGACAAAGGCATACTCGCCTCGCGTAAGGACGCCAACCGCGTCTATTACCGAGTCAGCGATTTTCGCACACTGAGACTGATCGGGATGATGCGTGAGGTATTCTGCAGTCATTGATCTGCAACCATGAAAACACGGCGGCTCCTGCCTACTCCTGACAGAAAGGGCGTCAGGCCTGTCTGCCTATACAGGTAGACATGGTTTATCCTGTCATTATTCAAACATTCCATTTCAGCTCTTAACCCGCCCAGTCTCCTGGTATACACTCTCCCCCTGCAAAAAATCACCCTTTTCAAGAGGCACCGAATGCAACAACTCATCGAATTCACGATGAACCACTGGATCCTTGTGACAGCCTTTGTTCTGATCGCAGCCTATCTGATCTACACCCTGACATTGGGCGACAAGGGGGCAGTCGATCCGGCAGCGGCCACCGAAATGATCAATCACCAGCAAGCGGTGGTTGTGGATGTGAGGCCGTCTGCAGATTTTCACAAAGGCCACATCATCAATGCCATCAACATTCCCAGCAACGGCTTCAACAATCAGATCAGTACGCTCAACAAGCACAAAGACAAGCCGATTATCATCAGCTGTCGATCTGGCGCCCAATCCTCAGCGGCCTGCCAACAATTGAAAAAGTCAGGCTTCGAGCAGGTCTACAATCTCAAAGGCGGCATCCTTGCCTGGCAGAACGCCAACCTGCCGATCACGCGTAAAAAATAGCCAACCCACAGAGAAACATCATGACTGAAGCCAAACAAGACGAACAGAAACGCGAATTTGCCATGCAGCGCGTCTATACCAAGGATGTCTCCTTCGAGACGCCCAACGCACCCGCTGTCTTTCAGCAGGAGTGGAAACCCGAAACCAAGGTCAATCTCAACACAGAAGTACAGACCCTGAGTGAAGGTGTCTATGAGGTCTGTCTGACCGTGACGGTCACGACTGAATTGGGTGACCAAACTGCCTATCTTGCTGAAGCCAAAGAGGCGGGCATCTTCACCATCAGCGGTTTCTCAGAGCAGGAACTTGGCCCGATGCTCGGCTCTTACTGCCCCAACCAGCTCTTTCCCTATGTCAGAGAGGTCCTCTCGGACCTGATCATGAAAGGCAGCTTCCCTCAGCTGGTGCTTCAGCCGGTAAATTTTGATGCCCTCTACGCTCAGCATCAGCAGGAACTCGCTAAAAAAGCACAAGGCAGCTCAGAAGCCACACACTAGTGACCGGCCAGGAAAAGAGCTCGATCGCGGTACTCGGGGCAGGTTCCTGGGGAACAGCGCTTGCCATTCTGCTGGGGCATAATGGACATGACGTACGACTCTGGGGACATCTGCCAGAAGAGATCCAGGCATTGTCTCGTGACCGAGAAAACAAGGCATTCCTTCCTGATATCAGCTTCCCAGAGAACATTCATCCCGAACCCGATCTAACGGCCGCGGTAAGCGGCGCCACTGAGATCCTGATTGTGGTGCCCAGCCACGCCTTTCGATCTGTCCTGACTGCCATCTCACCTCTTCTGGACGAGCACCCTGGCATTGCCTGGGCCACCAAAGGTTTTGAACCGGGCTCGCAACGGCTACTCTCAGAAGTCGCAGAGGAGTTACTACCCAACAGTGATCTGGCTGTCATATCCGGCCCCACTTTCGCCGGGGAGGTAGGGCGCTGCCTGCCGACGGCCATTACTGTCGCCGCGTCGACACAGCAGCATGCCATACGCATGGCTGACCTGCTGCACGCGCCCTGGTTTCGTGCCTATACAACGGATGACATGGTCGGCGTTCAAGTCGGTGGTGCCAGCAAGAACGTGCTCGCTATCGCTGCCGGCATTGCTGACGGACTCGGTTTCGGTGCCAATACACGCGCTGCCCTAATCACTCGCGGACTCACCGAGATTATGCGCCTGGGTATTCAGTTAGGTGGAAAAACCGAGACCTTCATGGGCTTGGCGGGTCTGGGGGATCTGGTCCTTACCTGCACAGACAATCAATCCCGTAACCGCCGTATGGGGCTCGCACTGGCGGAAGGGCTCACAATCGAAGAAGCACGTAAACGAATCGGCCAGGAGGTCGAAGGCGTCCATACCGCGCAGGAGGTCTACAAGCTGGCTACCCGTCAGGCTGTGGAGATGCCCATCTCTGAGCAAGTCTACAAGGTACTTTACGAAAACCTGGACCCCAAAGCGGCAGTACACAATCTTCTGGAAAGAAGCCAAAAACCGGAAGGGCTGTAAAACCAAGACACTGGATCACCGGCATAAGCGGGTGCTAAATCGCGCCATCGAAGCCTTGCTGACGCCATGCCTCGTAGAGAATCAAAGAGGCCGCATTGGAAAGATTAAGACTACGGCTATCGGGTAGCATCGGTATACGAAGCCACTGCTCCCGCGGCAGCTGATCCAGAAATGATTGAGGTAATCCACGGGTCTCCGGCCCAAACAAAAGGGCATCCCCCGGCTGGTAAGCCACATTGGAATAGAGTCGCTGAGCGCGGGTTGTGCAGGCATAAAGAGTGGTCGGCTTCACCTTATCCACAAAGGCATCGAGGGAGCTGTGCTCCTGCACCTCGGCCCATTCGTGATAATCGAGACCGGCACGCCGCAGTCGCTTGTCGTCCAGTTCGAACCCTAGGGGATGAATCAGATGCAATTTGCTGCCACTATTGGCGCTGAGGCGTATGATGTTACCCGTATTGGGTGGGATCTCGGGTTCATAGAGCACAATATGAAACATCCCTTACACCTGGCAGGAGAAAATTTTAGATTTCATGAGTAACAACCCCTCACCTCTGCATACCGAATTTTGCGGTATGACTTTTAACACACCGATCGTACTCCTATCCGGCTGCGTCGGCTTCGGCGAAGAGTACACGCGGG
The DNA here is from genome assembly GCA_025656435.1 of Candidatus Thiodiazotropha sp. (ex Gloverina cf. vestifex). Taxonomy (GTDB): domain Bacteria; phylum Pseudomonadota; class Gammaproteobacteria; order Chromatiales; family Chromatiaceae; genus Thiodiazotropha. The sequence goes on from JAHXHT010000089.1 coordinate 6,502, forward strand.
TCAATGGTTTTAGCAACCGGGACACCGGCGCCGTCTGCCTCAAAGGCACGACACTGGAGCCTCGCATGGGCAATGCGCCGCACCGGGTCTACGAAACACCGGATGGCATGCTCAATGCTATCGGCTTGCAGAACCCGGGGGTCGACAAGGTTGTCAGCGAAATTCTGCCGACTCTCGACTTCAGTGAAACACGATTCATCGCTAATGTCTCCGGTTCCAGTGTGGAGGAGTACTACGAGGTCACCCGGCGTTTCGATGACTCCCCTATCGATGCCATAGAGATCAATATCTCCTGCCCCAATGTCAAGGAGGGAGGTGTCGCCTTTGGCAACGACCCCGCCATGTCTGCACGGGTGGTCGAGACATGCCGTATAGCCACCCGAAAGCCACTGATCACGAAACTCTCGCCCAACCAGACCGATATAGCGGGCAATGCCCAAGGCTGTATTGAGGCAGGTAGTGATGCTTTCTCAGTCATCAACACATTGATGGGAATGGCTGTAGATATCGAGAGCAGAGTACCTGTGATCGGCAATAATCAGGGCGGTCTCTCCGGCCCGGCTATCAAACCTGTCGCCCTGCTTAAGGTCCATCAGGTCTACCAGGTGTGTCGAGAGCACAACATCCCCATCATAGGACAGGGGGGTATCACCACCGCAGAGGATGCCCTGGAATTCATCATCGCTGGCGCAAGCACGATCGGCGTAGGCACTGCCCTCTTCTACGACCCATTGGTCTGCAAAAAGATTAATACTGGAATTCTGGACTATCTGCAGCGGCATGACCTTCCATCGATTGACCGGCTGGTGGGCACTCTGCAACTCCATCAATCCTCTCCTGTGCGTTGCGGTTGCTGACTCAAAGGGAAACTGAGATATGAATGACCAACTCAACCATCCAAGCCCGGAAACGCTCAAAAACTTCAAACCCCTTGACCGGCTGGATGATATTCAACGGGAACTGCTCGCCCGTTCGCTGCATATTCACTCAGCTGGCAAAGGTTCGACTCTGATACAAGAGGGTGATGCCACCCACTTCAGCCTCTATCTGCTCAGTGGCACGCTGCAACTCACTTCGGCGGATGGCCGCATCACGGAAATTGACGATAACTCCCCTCAGGCTACCAATCCCATCGCCAATCTGATCCCCCGGCGCTATACCGTGGAGGCGCTGACAATCGTTGATTATCTGATGATCGACGGCAAACTGCTGGAGGAGCTGGTCAGCGGCGATACACAAGGCATCACTGCCACTGAGTTACCGACGGATTCAACACCGTTTGATCAGGCCGCGACCGAAAACAACCTCTCCACGGCGCTGCTGGAGGATCTGGAAAATGACCAGCTTGTGCTGCCCAGCCTGCCTGATGTTGCGGTTCGTGTCGGCCGCGCCATGCGAGACGAAAATACCAATGCCCGCATCCTGGCAAATGTGGTCCAGACTGATCCCGCGATCACTACAAAGCTCATACGTGCAGCAAACAGCCCGCTTTATGCTGGTGTCACACCGGTGGACTCCTGCCCTGCAGCAATCATCAGACTCGGTGCGGATACCACTCACAAGCTGGTACTCACCTTTGCTCTGCGGGAGCTCTTCAACACCCGATCCTTAGTGCTCAAGCAACACATGCAACAGCTTTGGGAGCACAGCGTAAAAGTCAGTGCAGTCTGTTACGTGCTGGCCAGGGTGTCTGATCAGTTCAATCCAGAGCATGCTTTACTTGCCGGTCTGCTGCACGACATCGGCAGTGTGGCCATACTCAGTTATGCCGAACGCTTTCCTGAAGTGGCCGGTGATGCCGAAAAGTTAGAGCAGGTGATTAGCGATATGCGGGGCAAGATCGGCAGTGCCATCCTTCGTAATTGGGGATTCATCGAAGACCTGATCGTCGTTGCCGAAGAGGCTGAAAATTGGCTAAGGGAACGCGAGGGTGAGGCAGACTACGCAGACCTTGTCATCATCGCCCAACTGCACACTCACATCGGTCATTCTGAGATGGCGCATCTACCTTCGCTGATCGCCATGGAAGGCTGAAAGCCGAGGCGATTAGTCCCCGATAGGCGTAGGCGCGGTTGTATGGCCGTAATTGTGACTGT
>JAHXHT010000090.1 GCA_025656435.1 Candidatus Thiodiazotropha sp. (ex Gloverina cf. vestifex)
GACGGTCGGGGCATAACGGCTGTCGCGTTGGCGAGTCGATTTTGGGGACTCGGATGTCCCAAAATCTTTCACGAGATAGCGACACGCTTGTTTATGAATGCGTCTTCATAGGATCTTGTCGCCACAATCCGGTCGGTAATTTCCTCCCGTCGTACATACTCTTCCGCATTGTCACCCTGCAAGACGCCAACTCGCATTCCACCAAGGTCTTCCGGCGCTTTAATGCGATTTTCTTCATCACGCACAAATACGGCACCAAAAAGACTGATATAGGGTACAGTGAAATCGAGGAACGTTTCCCGTTCCGGGGTGCGGCCCACGAGCGGCAGAGCCTCCAAGTGGCCCGCCTCAAGATCCTGTTTGATTTCCGCCCAGGGACCGACTTCAAAAGTGACTTCACGACCCATCGCCTGGACGGCAGCCCGCATCAGTTCGACAGAAAATCCGTCTACACTGTTGTCTTCGTGCACGATGGAGAAGGGGGGGTAATCGAGTTCACTCGCCGAACGTACAGGAGGCGGGCCAGCCTGGCAGAATAGGGGAGGCAGCCAGACGGTAATACTAATGGTAAATTGCGCCACAGTCATCCTGTGAAAGCGGATGACTGTTTCTTGATAATCTAAAAAACGCAACCACGGATATGAGGCTCTCTAAGTAGTCCTATAAGCCATCCTGGCTGGATTGTGAAAATACCTACAAGTTCATATGGTTTTCGTCAGGATGCAATAGATCTTCAGTATTGTCGAGTATCTTCTCTATATCTTTACATGGTTCAATCATGCCGGTTGTCGTACAAGCTGTGTCAATCCGAACAGCATGGCCGCCGCCACGACAACCGATGGTCCGGCCGGCGTATCCCATTGCCAGGAACCGGTAAGTCCCAAGACCACAGAGAGGGAGCCGACCGCTGCTGCCATCAATGCCATCTGCTCCGGTGTTTTGCTGAAACGCCTCGCTGCTGCTGCAGGGATGATCATCATGGAGGTGATCAGCAGCACACCCACGATTTTCATGGAGACCGCGATCACCAGGGCAATAAGCAGCATGAAAATCAACCGCATCATGCCCACAGGGACGCCTTCCACCTGGGCCAGTTCTTCATGCACTGTCAGGGAGAGCAGGGGACGCCAGATCATGAACAAGACCGGCAGCACCGAAAGACCGCCACCCCAGACCCAGAGCAGGTCGTTGGCGGTCACAGCCAGGATGTCACCAAACAGATAACCCATCAGATCGACACGTACCGAAGTTTGAAATGCCATCACAACCAGTCCCAGTGACAGGGCGCTGTGTGCCAGTATGCCGAGTTGGGTGTCTCTGGATAGCTGACGGTTTCTGCTCATGCCGACGAGTAGCAGTGCCAGCAGCATACCCAGTGCGATCACGGACAGATTGAGATTGATGCCAAGCAGAAAGCCTAGCGCGACACCAAGCAAAGCAGAGTGGGCGAGAGTGTCGCCAAAATAGGCCATACGGCGCCACACCACAAAGACGCCCAGCGGTCCGGCCACCAGTGCGACACCCATGCCGGCGGCTAAGGCCCGCAACAGAAAATCATCCATGATGATGCTCCTTATGCGGGGATTTGATATCACCATGAATATCATGGGTGTGATCGTGGTGATGGGTGTAAACCGCCAGTTTGGCGCTCGCTGCCGCGCCGAATAGCTCCAGGTAAGCGGGGTGCTGGCTGACGCTCTCCGGATGGCCGGAGCAGCAGACATGATGATTCAGACAAAGCACTTGATCGGTTGTCGACATCACCAGATGAAGGTCGTGTGAGATCATCAATACACCACAACCGAATCGATCGCGAATTTGGGTGATTAAGGCGTACAGTACTGCCTGCCCGGTAATATCCACCCCCTGTATCGGTTCGTCGAGGACCAACAGATCCGGCTGTCGAAGTAGTGCGCGGGCCAACAATACACGCTGGTGCTCGCCACCGGAGAGACGTTGCATCGGGCTATCGAGTAGCAGTTCGATATCCAGTTCGTGGACAATCTCCAGCATCTCACTTTCCTTGTACTTGTAGCCAAGAGCGAGAAAGCGTTTGACGGTCAGGGGCATATTTTCCGATAGAGCCAGTCGCTGTGGCATATAGCCGATACGCAGATTCGGCTGTTTTTTTATACTGCCATCGGTTGCCTTGAACAGGCCAAGAATGACTCGCACCAAGGTGGTTTTACCGGCGCCATTGGGACCGATCAGTGTGACGATTTCTCCTTGTCCTACACTAAGACTGACCTGTTTCAGTATCTGCCGTCCCTGCAGCACAACACTGATACCGTTGGCTTCGATGAGTGGTTTGGCTGTTGTGTTCATGTGTTTGAATGATGCTTGCAGTGGGCGCAGATACCGGCGACTTCAATCGTTCGTTTCTCAACTGTGAAGCCAAGACGTTTGGCATCCTTGGCAATGGCTGACTCTATCTTGGCATCGTCCATTTCTGCTGCCTGCCCACAGTCTTCGCAGATAAAAAACTGCGCGGCGTGATTAAGCCCGGGGTGATTACAGCCGACATAGGCGTTGAGTGAAGTGATACGGTGGATGAGATCGCTTTGCATGAGAAAGTCGAGAGAACGATAGATGGTGGGGGGGGCTGCTTTGCGTCCTTCGTGGGTCAATTGTTCCAGCAGATCGTATGCACCGACAGGCTGATGGTTGGCCCAGATCAGTTCCAGTACGCGACGGCGTAATTCAGTTAAGCGCAGACCCCGTTGCTTACAGTAGGCCTCCGCCTCCTGCAGGGCGTGTGCTATGCAGGTTTTATGATCATGATCAGCAGCCGGGAACTGCTTCGTGTGTTTGAGTCGACTCATTGATTTACTCCGTGAGGCAATCCACCAAGTTCTCTGAAAGACGCTGCATCAGCATGAAATAAGCATCAGGCCCTGCTGGGAGATCCTGCCCTAACGGATCAAGTTGACCGATTCTTGCCTGTGTACCCTCCACCAAGGTACGAACCAACTTGGGCTCAAACTGGGGCTCCGCAAAGACACAACGGGCATTCAGGTGACGGATCTTTTGGCGCAGTTCATGGATGTGCCGGGCGCCGGATAGACGTTCCGGACTGATGCTTACTGAACCCACAGCGTTTAGTTGAAAGTGCTGTTCAAAATAGTGGTAGGCATCGTGAAACACGATAAAGGGAGTCTCATTAACAGCAGCAATTCTGCTTGCAAGATCTGTATCGAGAGTCTGCAAACGATCTAAGAGAAATCGACTGTTTTTAAGGTACTGGTCGCTATGTGATGCATCGAGCCGAACCAGAATCTGGGTTAAGTGCCGTACCATTTGGATGACGTTATCCGGTGACAGCCAGATGTGATTATCCCAGGCTTGCATAACAGAAGCCGAATGATCAGGAGCCATTTGGTGACGCTGTTTATGCTGATGCATTTCCCACTCATGACTGGCACGTATCGGTAACAGGAGTAATTCCGGTGTGTTGATCAGACTGATAACTTCTGCGTCACGATTACGAGAATCAAGCAGGCGGGAGAGGGAAGGTTCTAAGCTGCTTCCAATCCATACAATCAGATCAGCCTCATTCAACGCACGTGCATTGGAGGGTCTGAGGCTCATATTGTGAGGGGACTGATTGTCGTCAATCAGGAGTATGGGCTCACCGATATCGTGCATCAATCCTGCAAGTAGTGAATGGATCGGCTTGATGCTGACAACCACCTTGGGTTCAGCCTGAATCAAGGGACTGAACAGATCCAGTGCTAGCAGGCAGAGCCCATATTTGAGAAATGGTTCTAGCTTGAACATCTGTCGGTTTGCATCTCTTGCATGGGGTCGCTGCATAATGTTACGTTATATTATAACAACATCCCAGCCCCCTGGTAGGGCTGGTTGATATTGCTTTGTCACCTGATAAACGTGAAGCACCCCGGAATGAAACGGGAATAAATGAAACAATCACTGCTTACACTGTTGGCGCTCGCAGTCCTGATTTCTCAGGGGCTATGGGTCGATCATCTCTATCACGACCATGATCAGGATGAAGTCTGCGAAGTCTGCCTGGTAGCCCATGCCCAGGATCATTTTGTTGCACCTTCTCTTCTTTCTCTCTCAATCAATCGGGTTTTCTCTGACATACAAGCGGGATCGTCTGAAGGACTGATCGCACTTGCCGCCAACTTTCACCGCATTCGCGCACCACCCGCTACTTCCTAAGCACAGATCAACAAATATTTTTTTTACTGGCAGTGCGAGATACCGCGCTGTCCTGTGTAATTTGGAGAGCTTAAATGAACAAGCGTATTTCAATCGTAACAGTGCTGTCACTGGTGTTGGGTTTAACTCCTGTTTGCGCTGTGGAAAGTGACGGTTTCAATCCTGCAATCAGTCTGATACTCGACGGCCGTTTCAGTGTCTATGAGAATGACACCGACTATGAACTGCCCGGTTTTATGCTCGGGGGGGAAGCGGGCCGCGGAGATGAGGGTTTTCATCTTGGGCATAACGAATTGGCCATCAGCGCCAATGTGGATGACATGTTCTACGGCAAGATGACAGCCGTCATCGCCGATCATGAAGGTGAAACGGAGGTGGAACTCGAGGAGGCCTATATCGAGACATTGGCTTTGGGTAACGGCCTGACTGTCAAGGGTGGGCGTTTTTTCTCTGCGATCGGTTACCTGAACCAGCAACACCCCCATGCCTGGGGTTTTTCTGATGCCCCGTTGATCTATCGGGGGTTGTTTGGCGACCAGTTGCGCGATGACGGATTGCAAATCAGTTGGGTAGCGCCCACCGAACTCTATCTCAAACTCGGTGGTGAGATTACCCGTGGAGAACGCTTTCCGGCCGGCGGCGCCAGTCACGATGGTGCAGGGGCAAACAGCCTGTTTGCCAAGATCGGGGGTGACATCGGGGAGAGCCAGGCCTGGCAGGTCGGTCTCTCTCATTGGCAGGCCGATATCGAGAATCGTACATCCGGTGGACATCATCATGACGGTGGCGCTCATGAGATCCCAACTTATACCGGTGACAGTCGTTTCAGCGGTATCGATTTTGTCTGGAAATGGGCGCCTCAAGGCAATGCCAGTGAAAGAAACCTGAAACTTCAGGGCGAGTATTTCATACGTGATGAAGCGGGGACAGTGAGCATGGATGACGGTTCCGTTACACCCGAATCGACCACATATGATGGAGAACAGAAGGGTTGGTATCTACAGGCGGTCTATCAGTTCATACCGCGCTGGCGGGTCGGTCTGCGCTACGACCGACTCGATTCGGATAACCGGGGATCGGATCAGGAGGTGCTGGCAGAAGCGGGGCTCGATAATGAAGGCCATACGCCTGAACGGCTGACCCTGATGGGTGATTACTCGCACAGTGAATACAGCCGGGTGCGATTACAGTACGCCAAGGATGACTCTTACGAAGATCAGGACGATATCCTCACTCTGCAGTACATCATGAGTCTTGGCCCTCATGGGGCACGCCAGTTTTAGGAGGCTGTCCGATGAAACATACACTGTGTTTAGTTCTGATTGCGATGGGGATGGGGTTGCCTCAGATCGCGTTCTCACAGCTCAATATCTTTGCCTGTGAACCAGAGTGGGCATCCTTGGTGAAAGAGTTGGGTGGCGATCGAGTGTTAACCACTTCAGCAACCACGGCCCATCAGGACCCACATCGCATCGAGGCACGGCCCAGTTTGATCGCAAAAGTACGACGGGCTGATTTATTGGTATGCAGCGGTGCAGAGTTGGAAGTTGGCTGGTTGCCAATGCTGCAACGTCAGACAGGTAACCGAAAAGTTCTGGCGGGGCAGACGGGTTACTTTGAAGCTGCACAATGGGTTGACCGTTTGGGTATCCCGGAAAAGGTGGATCGCTCCATGGGCGATGTGCATGCTTCCGGTAATCCGCATGTTCATCTTGACCCCCGACGGTTATTGCAGATCGCATTGGCGTTGAATGAGCGCCTGATCTCACTCGATCCGTCGAATACCCAACACTACCAATCCCGCTTTGAGGGTTTTAAGCATCGCTGGCAGATGGCGCTGGAGCGGTGGCAACGGCTTGCCGAACCGCTGAAAGGCATGAGGTTGGTAGTCCATCATCAGGACTGGGATTATCTGTTTGATTGGCTGCACATTGAAAAAGTGGGTGCTCTGGAGCCAAAGCCGGGTCTGCCAACCTCGGCAGGGCATCTCGCTAAACTGAAACAAACGCTGACGGAGATGCCGGCCAGTGCGATTATCTATACCCACTACCAGAATCCCAAGGCTGCCAAACGGCTCTCTCAACTGACGGGAATTGTGGCAGTTGAACTTCCCTACACTGTGGGAGGTGGAGAAGGGGTCACCGATCTATTCACGCTTTTTGATGTAACACTGAAACGTCTTCTTAAGGTGAAATCATGAATTGGGAGGTGCTTGACCTAAGCATCCTAGGACCAGCCTTTCTGGCTGGCCTGGTGGTGGCATCTACACATGTGCCGCTTGGTCGACATGTACTTCAACGAGGGATCATCTTTCTCGATCTGGCGGTGGCGCAGACAGCGGGAATGGGGATCGTGGTAGCCCACAGTTTTCATTGGGCGCCTGGAGGCTGGCAGGTACAGTTGGTTGCCGTCAGTGCGGCACTCACGGCTTCGTACCTGCTCCATTTAACTGAGAAGCGTTGGGCTGAGATACAGGAGGCATTGATCGGGGGGCTGTTTGTTCTTACGTCGAGTGTCAGTATCCTGCTTTTAGCTGCCAATCCGCATGGAGGTGAATACCTGAAGGAGTTGTTGGTCGGCCAGATACTCTGGGTCGGTTATCAGCAACTCATACCAGTGGCGCTGTTATATCTGGTGATCCTTATTCTATGGTTCACTTTCCGGCAGCAACGATCATCGTTGGGATTCTACCTTCTGTTTGCAGTTGCCATTACCGCTTCCGTGCAATTGGTGGGTGTCTATCTGGTCTTTGCCAGTTTGGTTCTGCCGGCACTCGCTGTCCGCGACAGCAAGAGGAATGCGAATCGTACAGGCTACATGATTGCGGCATTTGGTTATGGTGTGGGTTTATTGTTGGCGGCGCTATGGGATCTGCCGGCAGGTGCGATGATTGTCTGTACGCTCTCTGTGGTCTCTCTGATTGCTGGAGGATTGCTACGGTTTAATTCGCTGAAATGGGCGTGATTTTTGTGGGCTGCACAGAGAGAATCAGGATCAACAGTTAGATTTTTGTATGAGTGTTTTTCTGATTCAGAACTGTTAGCTCTGCACTTGTATATTGAGAGATCTCCCCTAGAATGCTCTGTGCACATACGGTTATCAGGTGACTTTAACCTTTGCTTTTTAGGGATGTTTGTTTAAGTGCAACGACTTTCAGGAGAACAGTCATGGGACAAATGATGCGGAATGTTGCGGCCTGTCATCTTGCTTTCTTGATGATAGGCTGCCTACTCTTCGATGCTGTTCATGCTGCCGATTCAGAATATCTAAGTGCTGTTAAGGCAGACTTTGCCGAGTTTACTAGTAATGATTTTGAGATCTCCCCTGACTCTCCCTGGATTGGTTCGACAGAGGAGCAACCGGAAAGCGGTGGCGCACTGAAGGATGTCGATGGGTTTTCTGCATTTCTTCAATCGAAATCCCCAGGTAGCTACATTTTCTACAAGAAGCTGCCAACAGACTACAAGGAACGTCTGCATCGTGACTATCTTGCCACTGGAGATCTAGATCGTATTAAGGATGATATCTTCAGATATACCAAGGAACTAAAATAACAAGGATCCTGTGTGAAGGATTACCATCCGCTGGATTAAGAGAAACTGATATGCCTATCTCAACTACAAGTGTCATAGCCCGTACTCTTTTCTTTTCATTCTTCTCTTTTATCTCGATCTCTAGCCAAGCTTCAGTTGGCCATGAATTAGCATACCCTGCGGAAGGCACAATACCGGATGCTGATGAAATTGCCCGCCAGGTCTATTTTGCCAATCACTTCTACGCCTTCAGAAATTTCTCCATAAAACGGCGTGGACGCACGATGAGCGTACTGATCAATCGGGCCAGGGAAGGGAGTGAGCTTGCAACCGCGGTAGAGCGGCATCTCAACAATAACTACAACACGGACGAGACTTTGCAATCCAGAGATCTTGCCATCTTTCATTCGGGGAAAATGAGAGGTACCGGCATGCTGGTGACGGAATACATGGATGACCAGAAGAACAAGGATTACATGGTCTGGTTACCCAGTCTGCGAAAGATCCGGCGCTTTTCTCAACCCAAACAGGATGATGCCTGGGGCGGAAGTGTGTTCACTTTTGGCGATGTCACCTTGCGTAAACCTGAAGATGAGACCCATGAACTGATTGGTACGAAACCTTTTCGCACTTGTCTCGGCATCATGACGAACCTGGAAGGGAAGCACTATCGGTATGCCGGTAAATTACCAGAACGCAGTTGCCGTCATCTGAACAAAAAGGTCTCAAGCGTGTCGCTACCTCGTGAAAGATTTTGGGACATCCGGGTCCCCAAAATCGACTCGCCTACGCGACAGCCGTTATGCCCCGACCGTCCTGCGTCCGCCACGATTCCGTATTGCACATTGCAGCAGAGCT
>JAHXHT010000091.1 GCA_025656435.1 Candidatus Thiodiazotropha sp. (ex Gloverina cf. vestifex)
GTTTGCTTCATGGGGTCTATATAATGATTGGCCTAGAATGTGCACCATTATCCCTCAATCGATGGATTCGTTCAGAGCTTCCCTAGGGTAGAATGCACGCCTTTGCGGACTACCGTACTGATGATTGATTTAGCAAATCTTTAATCAGTCTTTCATCAAGTTTGATCTTTTCGTCTACTCTAACGGATTCAAATAGGTTTCTGAACTCATGCCCGACTGTTTAAGCCCGACGCTTCCTACTTCAGTGAGAAACCTGCCGCCGCCGGATGACATGGCGCAAGCGGTCAGTGATCGGCTACTGAAACAGGTCAAGCGGGCTATCGACCAGTCACAGGCGGGTATCCCCTTCGACCGCTTCATGGAGATGGCGCTCTACGCACCCGGCCTGGGCTACTACGTGGCCGGCAGCCGTAAGTTTGGTGAGGATGGGGATTTCATCACTTCACCCGAGGTGTCGCCTCTGTTTGCACAGTGCCTGGCCAGGCAGGCACAGCAGGTTCTGGATGGCTTGGGACAGGGCGATATTCTGGAGTTCGGTGCAGGTTCCGGCATCCTGGCTGCTGACATGTTGGCTGAACTGGAGCGACTGGACAGCCTGCCGGGGCGTTATGCCATTCTTGAAATTAGCCCGGAACTGCAGGCACGGCAGCGGGAGACGATCGAGCAGCGGGTGCCCCACCTGCTGAGGCGGGTCGAATGGTTGCAAACACTGCCGACGGCATTCAGTGGTTTCGTCATTGCCAATGAGTTACTGGATGCCATGCCGGTGAATCGTTTTCGCCTTGATGAGGACAGTATCGAAGAGTCTTTTGTGGTGTATGACGATGAAGGATTGAAAGAGCGATTCGGTGAGCCTGAGACACCGGGTCTGAGCGAGGCGGTCGAGTCTGCCATTGGGTCGCAGGAAGAGATGTCCGAGGGGTATGTCTCGGAGATCAATCTGCGTCAGGCCTCCTGGCTTCGTGCCCTTGCTGATTCCATACGCAGCGGGGTTGTGATACTGATCGATTACGGTTACTGCGCCAGGGAATATTTTCATACCCAACGTAACCGGGGCACGCTCATGTGCCACTATCGTCATCGGGCACATACTGATCCCTTCCGTTGGGTGGGTCTGCAGGATATCACCAGTCATGTGGACTTTACCGCAGCTGCCAGAGTCGGCCTGGAAGCGGGATTCCATCTGGGCGGCTATACCACCCAGGCCCATTTTCTCCTGGCCAATGGGCTCGACACCCTGTTGGCGGACTCAGATCCCGGTGATGTGGCCAAGCACATGGCATTGGTGCAGGGTGTGAAGCGGCTGACCCTGCCCTCGGAGATGGGGGAGCGCTTCAAGGTCCTCGGCTTGATCAAAGGCATTGAGATGAATCTGCAGGGTTTCAGCTTGCGGGATTTCTGCGAACGGCTGTAACGGAAAAATAATTTAACCCCATTCTGCGCTTTCCTGCGTTCTCCTGAATACCAAGCACATTCAGGAGTAAAAAACATGTCATCTTTAAACAGCCTTTTACGATTTGTAGTGGCCGCCCTGCTGTCAGCCATTCTTGCCGCCTGTGGTACAGCCGTAGACACTGACAGTGCCGGTCCCGTTGAGCAGGGCACAGGCAGTAGCGTGGTCGCCAAGCCAAAGGTAGAACTCGAGGAGCTGGACAACCTGGCTGTCTCAGAGAAACGGGCCGAGGCACCCATGGCTGCCGTCATGCGGCATAAGCAGGCATTTGATATGGCGGCTATCCGCCAGCCATCGGCCGGAGTGAATCGGGAGAACTATGCCAATATCGAGGATAACGGCGTCAAGGCCGTGGTTGAACAACCGGTCACAACCTTTAGCATCGATGTGGACAGTGGCGCCTATGCACTGGTCAGGCGTTTTCTCAATCAGGGGAATTTGCCGCCCAAGGACGCAGTACGGGCCGAGGAGTTGATCAACTATTTCAGCTACGATTATCCGGTTCCCCAAGCGGGGAATCAGCCGTTTTCTGTCTCCACTGAAGTTGCCCGTACACCCTGGAATCGGGATAGCCTGTTGGTCCATGTGGGGATTCAGGGCTATGTGCCCCAACGGGAGGCCGGGCCTGCCAGCAATCTGGTGTTCCTGATGGATGTGTCGGGCTCCATGAATGCGCCGGACAAGTTGCCTCTGCTCAAGTCCGCCTTCAAGCTTTTGGTCAAACAGCTGGACGAGAACGACAGTGTCTCTTTGGTGGTCTACGCAGGAGCTTCCGGTGTGGTGTTGGAGCCGACCCCCGGTGATAAGCAAGGCAAGATCATGGCGGCACTGGCGCGCCTGACCGCGGGTGGATCGACACATGGATCAGCGGGAATCCAGCTTGCTTATGCCATGGCGGAGCAGGCTAAGGTTGAAGGTGGAATTAACCGGGTGATCCTGGCCACCGATGGTGATTTCAATGTGGGTACGGTGAATCACGAGCAGTTGATGGATCTGATTGAGGAGAAACGCGAACAGGGCATCACACTCACAACATTGGGTTTTGGGCAGGGAAATTACAACGATCATCTGATGGAGCAGTTGGCAGACAAGGGCAACGGCAACTATGCCTATATCGATACCATCAACGAGGCGCAGAAGGTGTTGGTTGATGAGCTTCCAGCGACGCTGGAAGTGATTGCCAAGGATGTGAAGATACAGATCGAATGGAATCCCGCCGTGGTCACTGAGTACCGTCTGATCGGCTATGAAAACCGTCTGCTGGCACGTGAGGATTTCAGTAATGATAAGGTCGATGCGGGTGATATCGGTGCCGGTCATACGGTGACGGCACTCTACGAGATCGTTCTGGCGGGAGGTAAGGGTCAGCGTCTCGAACCTCTGCGCTATACATCTGGTAGCAGGATATCCGGGAAACAGAATGAGATTGCCCATCTGCGTCTGCGGTATAAGGCACCTAACGGAGAACGCTCGAAGCTGATCGAAGTGCCGATTCTCACTCGTTCCATCGAGGAAAATCTGGCCAAGGCGACTGACAACTTCCGTTTCAGTGCCTCGGTGGCTGCATTTGCCCAGTTGTTGCGGGGTGGGCGGTACACTGAGTCGTTCGGTTATTCAGATGTGACAACCCTCGCTCAGGGATCCCGGGGCAGTGACCCTTATGGCTACCGGGGCGAGTTCCTGCGTCTGGTCAATTTGGCGTCAAGTTTGGGTGGATAATCAAATTTAGGATTTGGTTTACATTCATGACAAGGTGTAGGTTGGGCCGACGAAGGAGGCCTAACCTACGAGATGAGGAGACAAGAGAAGTGGATGGGATGAGTGACGAGGCGCTCTTCAACCTTTATCGCAAGGGCGATGCGTCGGCCTTTGAAGTGCTTTATCAGCGCTATCGTCAATCTCTCTATCTCTTTCTGCTCAGAACCTGTGATTCACCGGCGGATGCGGATGAGCTCTATCAGGATGCCTGGTCGCGGATTATTACTGCAACCAAACCGTTTGGTGAGGGCTCGTTCAAGGCTTATGTTTTTCGTATTGCACGCAATCTGCAGATTGACCGGTTTCGGCGTGCACACCTGAAGCCTGTCAGTGATGATGATGCAATACAGCAGGTATCCGACCCCGCACCGACACCCGATGTCAGGGCCAATGATCTGGATTGTACGGAACGTATGAAACAACAGTTGGCCAGCTTGCCCAAAGAGCAGTCGGAGGCATTTCTGCTCAAGGAGGAGGGGGGCTTCACGCTGGAACAGATTGCGGAGATGGTCAGTGTCGGACGTGAGACGATCAAGAGTCGCCTGCGTTATGCCCTGAAACAGTTGCGTAAAATGCTGGAGGATTGTCTGTGACACAGCAAGATCAACAGCGAAACTCGACCGATGATCCGCTGCTCAGCGAGCTCTACCGTGCTTCGCGTAATGAGCAGCCGAAGGCTGAACTGGATGCGGCGATTCTGGCACAGGCACATGCGCAAGCAAGAAGCCGGCGACGGCGTTGGATGCTCCCGCTCTCTACCGCAGCGGTTATTTTGCTGGGGACCTCGCTGACACTGACACTGGTGCAACCGCCGGTGAGCACGCAGCTACCGGATGAAAAAGCCGATGTAATGTCCGATGCGTTGGAGGAGATGACACCCAAGGCCAGCTCACCGCCCGCGGCGGCTCCGGCCATGAAGCGCCAGGCAGTTGCCCCTGCGGGAGAGCCGCCTGTCTTGGAGCTGCAAAGCGCCATGCCATCCCGTGCCGAAATGGATGCGGATGTTTTGGCTCCGATGGAAAGACGGGCCAGTGAGAAGAAGCGAGAAAAATCCAGTTTTGGTCAAGCGATGGCTGAGAAAGAGGCGATAGAAGCCCTCCGAGCACCAGAAGCATGGATCAATGACATGCGTTTACTGCTGAGAGACGGGGAGGTTGACGCATTGGAGCAGGAATTGGCGGCTTTCCGTGAGCGCTATCCCGATGCGCCTTTGCCGCCAGAGCTAGAGGCGATAAGGAAGCGTCCTAAGTGATCTATTGATCCTGATTTGGGGTGGCCGTCTCTATCGCCTCTTCGATATAGAACAGCAGAAAGTCGATAGTGTTGATACCGAGAATACGTTCTGCCGACTCCTTGCCATTGGTGTCGAGAAACACCAGGGTTGGCGTGACAAATACGCCATAACGGTCAGCAAATATAGAGGCGGCTTCACGCTTGCCCTGGAAATTGGTGATCATCTCGCCCGGATCGATCATCACTTCACGCATAGCGACCTGATTCTCGTATTCACCGCTGAGCTGCATAGGGTCGAGGACTTCGGTTTTCATCAACTCACAGAATTCGCAGTGGTATTGTGAGAACATCAGCATGATGGGTGATTGCTGTTGCTTCGCCTTGTCAGCAAGCTCTCTGAGGTTGTCGGCGAGGGGAATACTGGCGTATTCCGCTTGCAGGCTGCCAAAGCAGGCAAGTCCTAGAAGGGCGAGGGTAAAACGAGTAAAAAGCAGGCGCAAACCTTGTGATGCGTGGCGCATTTGTCAGGACCTTTTCAGTTCATCCGCGTGGCACATTTGCCATGACGGGAGGCGGATGGAGGGTCCATCTCCAGTGATCGCTATTCCAGGGCTTCCAGTGAACTGACCAGCGAAGCGTTAAGCAGTTCCTGGTACTCAGGTGCTGAATTGTAACCTACGATGGGTTCGGACAGGAGTCTGCCGTCTGCGTCCAGGATCAACAGAGTAGGCGTGGCGTAGACGCCATAACGACGCTTGAACTGGCGGCTGCGGGTGGCATCGCCATCGAAATCGATGATTTTACCTCCGGCATTGATGTCGAATTCCCGGATCAGGATGTTTTGATCGCCGGATGTATCTTGGGAAAGCGGGTCGATGATCTCTTCCTTCAGCCTGACGCAGTAGCTGCAGCTGTCCGCGCTGAAGACCACTAGAATGGGACTCTGATGCTGTCGGGCAATCTGAGCCACGCTGGACCAATCTATGGCGGAAGCGGGGGGCTCGGCAGGTGTGGATAGGGAAAAAAGAATCAGAACAACGAAAATCAGGGACTGCTTCAACATAGCAACAACTTCAGCTATTGGAATGAAAGCAGTATATCAAAATATACTTATATATCCATAAACGAATGTGAAATCTTAGGTGCTTAGATCATTTTTTGGGTGACTTTGTGATCAGGTTCTTGTTGTGAACTCACGCCGATAACGGTCCAGACGGCCTCGGTAGCTAGCTTGAGCCAGATAGTGGGGCACAACGCTCTCAATGGCTTGCGGTTGTATACCGAGTTTTTCGAAGCCATTTCCCTCGCAGATGCTATCAGTCTGCAATGAGAGATAGTTATCCATCGAGAAGGGGCGGCCCGGCAGATGCCCCAGCAGGCGGGCCTGCATTTTAGACAACCCATTGCCCAGAGGCAGAATGAATCGGCGTAACCCTAGCGTCTTCGCAGTGAATGAGACCAACTCCTGCAGGGTGTAGACCGAGGGACCGCACAGGTCATAGCGCTCGTCCACGGTCTTGTCGTCGGTCAGACATCGGGCGAATGCCTCGGCCACGTCCTCTACCCAGACCGGGGCGAAACGGCTCTTGGGACAGGCCAGGGGAAAGAAAACCGGAGAGAGTTTCAACAGAGCAGCAAAGCGGTTGAAAAAGCTGTCTCCACGACCGAATATCACTGAAGGACGAATACTGGCGACATTCAGTGCTGTCTCGCCGTGGGTATGAGCCCGGTTTTCCCCCTCACCCTTGCTACGAAGGTATTCGCTGGTACCTCTGGCGGCATCTGCATGTAATGTGCTCATGTGGAGCAGCCTGCCGACACGGGCTTTGATGGCAGCTTCAACGATGGTATCGACCAGCTCCGTATGAATTTTCCTGAAAGTAACGTGTTTGCCGGATTCGTTGAGTATCCCGACTAGGTTAATCACCGCATCACAACCCTCGAACTGGCTTGCGAGATAATCGGCATCCATAGACTGGGACTTAATGAGTTCCATGCCAGGATTGATCTGGAGATTGGCATGTCGCTGGGGATGTCGCGTTAGGACACGGCAACGGATACCCCGTTTTGAAAGGTTGGCGATCAGGTGCTGTCCAACGAATCCACTTCCACCTAGAATACAGACCCTGTTCATAATATTTGTAATCCACCATAGTCGTTTATCTACTTGGCGAAATTCTGAACGTGAATGGCTCCACTGACAATAGCTAAATGATATCTGTCCTGTCTGTAATGCAATTTTCTTACCCCATGGTCCGCAGGGAGCGCCCAGGCGTTAACGCTCCGTGACATCATTAGTTAGTACATTCTCCTTTGAGGCGATACTGCTGTTTCTTTTGCTTGGCAGTGTAGTCGGCCTGATTGCTGGGTTGTTCGGTGTTGGCGGAGGGTTAGTCATCGTACCGGCGCTGGTCTGGGGACTGCCGCTGATCGGTGTGAGCGGGAACCACAACATGCATCTGGCCGTGGGTACTTCCCTGGCAACCATTGTTATTACTTCGATTTCTTCGATTCGCGCACACCATAAACGGGGTGGCGTGATCTGGCAGGAGTTTTGGCGACTGACGCCGGGCATCCTGCTGGGGGCGTGGTTGGGGGGAGTGGTGGCCGGTATGCTCGATGGCCTGGTGCTTCAGCGTATTTTCGGCCTCTTTGCAATCTCGGTGGGATTACGTATGTTCTTCACCGGCAATCTTGACGACACGGTTCGTCAGGTGAGTCAGATGGTCAGGATGCTTGCCGGTTTGGTGATTGGTCTGGTCTCAGCCATAGTCGGTATCGGTGGCGGGTCGATGACTGTACCCTTTCTGCATGCCACAGGTATCGAGATGAAACGGGCGGTTGCCACATCGAGCGCCTGTGGGTTGCCCATTGCCATATCCGGTACTGCCAGTTTCGTTGTTGCAGGCTGGGGTATGGAACAGCTGCCGTCGGGTAGCAGCGGGTTCGTTTATTGGCCAGTTGCGTTGATCATTATTGTCACCAGTTCACTACTGGCGCCGGTGGGGACTTCGTTGGCTCATCGTCTGCCAGGTGAGCTACTGAAGCGTATCTTCTCCATCTTTCTGCTGGGGATAGGTGTCAAGTTGCTGATTGGTTGAGGGGGCGTTCGAAAAAAGATTGTAGGGCGGAATCGGTATGGGTAGTTGCTTGAAGAGCATGATAGAACCCGATTCGCTGCGCAGGATCATACGTCCATCGTCCAGCAGATAATCAAACTCCATGATGCGTCCCGATTCGGGGTCGAGCATGGCGAGTCTGTCCCCAGAAATCTCGAATCGACCATCACGATAGGTCTCTGCACTCGCATAGATACGAAAGTGACCGTACATTACCAGTACGATCTCATCGCCCTGTCCCAACCAGATACCATCTACCGCTGTATAGGTTTGTATGGGGTTGGGAATAGCAGGTGGGAATGGTGTTGGTCCCTGAAGTGGGAATCCCCCCGTTCCAGGTACGGGGGATTGCAGGGGAAGTCCACCCGGCCATCCGCTGCCAGGATTCATACCTCCCGGTACACCGTAGGGGCTCATGGGATAACCCCTCTGGCCAGAAAAGCCGCTATATGGCCTGTAACTGTTTCCAAATGACCAGTTACCTTTGCTTTTGAACTCATGGGCCAGATCACCCATGGTATCCATCATGGCGATCATCGCTCTGCTCATGATGCGGGAAGGCGTCTCAGCCGAAGATGTTTCCATGCCGAAAAGCAGGCAGAACAGGACAAACAAAGTCGAGAAGCGGTTGTGAAATCTTGTAAAAAACCAGCTCATGATCAACCTACTGGGGGACATGTTCATCTTGTGACAAGCAGAAAATACAATCATAGCCGATGTGGGTAACAACAATCGACTCTTGCCAGACGCATGCAATGGTGGTTAGCTTTACAAAGTGAACGAAAGGGGTTGAAGCTTAGGGAAGCTCTGAACGAATCCATCGATTGAGGGATAATGGTGCACATTCTAGGCCAATCATTATATAGACCCCATGAAGCAAACAAC
>JAHXHT010000092.1 GCA_025656435.1 Candidatus Thiodiazotropha sp. (ex Gloverina cf. vestifex)
GGTCGGGGCATAACGGCTGTCGCGTTGGCGAGTCGATTTTGGGGACTCGGATGTCCCAAAATCTTTCACGAGGTAGCGACACGCTTGACTTTATGGTTTTCTAGCACAGCTTCCCAAAGACTTGGCATCTATTTTTCTAAGGGCTGGCAGTGTGCCTCATAAGTGCGGCTGGCAGGTGAATCGAATCACTTGATATTTACCTGATAAATTTAGGACTGGAGAGACTATTGCCCGATGTCGTCAAACACTTGCAGATAGGCGATGTGCTGCAGTTACAGTTCGCGCCTCCCAGTGAGAATCAGGACCGTTTTGCCAGCCACGCTGGTAGGTTTTTTACCGGGTCAGAGTCTGGTCATCACTACGCCACGCAAACAGGGCAATCCGATTATTGTACGGGAGGGTCAGACTTTCACCGTCCGCATGTTACAGGGAAGCAATATTTTTGGCTTTGTTGCCAATGTTTTGAGTGCTTCGTCCAAGCCTTATCCGCATCTCCATCTGGCCTATCCCGCTGATGTTGAAAGTGCAGTTGTCAGGAATGCACCACGGGTCGCGACTGAGATCCAGGCTATCGTCAACATGCCCACGGGCAGCGACGGAGCAGAGGATCAACGACCGGTCATGATATCCGATATCAGCAGTACCGGGGCACGGGTCAT
Organism: Candidatus Thiodiazotropha sp. (ex Gloverina cf. vestifex); assembly: GCA_025656435.1. Taxonomy (GTDB): domain Bacteria; phylum Pseudomonadota; class Gammaproteobacteria; order Chromatiales; family Chromatiaceae; genus Thiodiazotropha. Next base: position 660 of record JAHXHT010000092.1, read on the forward strand.
GGACAGGCAGCAGTTGGGTGAAGTGGGCACAAATATTCAGGTGATCCACTCGCTCTCTGTTTGTGGGGGACAAGACGTGCTGAAGGTCATGGACGTCATCCGCAATATTCGTGAAGTGGTGCGTGATGATGGCTCACGCTTGTTTGTTCACGGTGTTGAATATCGAGGATTGACCCGATTTCAGGAATTACTGCTGTGTGCATACGTGCTGGGCAGTATTGCCCGGGAGCGGGGATAGCATCGGTGCGGCAGCGCCGCACCGATATCAAGCATAGTTAACTTCGCGTTTATTTATCAGCTTCCAGGGCATCCAGAAAACGCTCGGCATCCAGCGCGGCCTGGCAACCGGTGCCGGCTGAAGTGATTGCCTGGCGATAGACGTGATCCATCACATCACCGGCTGCGTAGATACCGGGGGTGGATGTCTGGGTGGCATTGCCCTCCAGTCCACCCTGGACCTGCAGGTAGCCGTTGGTCATTTCCAGCTGGTCTTCAAAGAGCCCGGTATTCGGACTGTGGCCGATAGCGATGAAGACACCCTGAAGGTCGACATCTTTGGTGCTGTCGTCTTTCACATTCTTGATGCGCATACCGGTAACACCAGATTGGTCCCCCAGCACTTCGTCCAGCACATGGTCCCATTCGATGGTGACATTGCCTTCCTCGGCTTTCTTTTTCAGTTGATCGGAGAGAATCTTTTCCGAGCGGAACTGATCACGCCGATGAACCACGACAACTTCAGCTGCGATATTGGAGAGGTAGAGTGCCTCTTCAACTGCGGTATTGCCGCCACCGATGACCGCGACCTTCTGGTTTTTGTAGAAGAAGCCGTCACAGGTGGCGCAGGCAGAGACGCCGCGGCCGCGAAAGGCCTGCTCGGATTCCATGCCAAGGTATTTGGCCGATGCGCCGGTGCAGATAATGAGGGCATCGCAGGTGTAGACAGCCTGGTCGCCGGTCAGGCGGAAGGGACGCTCTGTCAATTCGGCCTTATTGATATGGTCAAAAATGATCTCTGTGTTGAAGCGTTCGGCATGCTTGCGCATACGCTCCATCAGATCAGGACCCTGGACACCGTCATTATCACCCGGCCAGTTGTCTACCTCGGTGGTGGTCATCAACTGTCCGCCTTGCTCCATGCCGGTGACCAGCACGGGATCAAGATTGGCGCGTGCAGCGTAGACAGCGGCGGTGTAGCCGGCGGGACCGGATCCCAGAATCAATAGGCGGCAGTGCTTGGTTTCGCTCATGTATACTAACTCCAGACGAGTGATGCCCTGACGAGCAGGGAGTCACGCTCAACGTATCGTGTGTGCAGTCTCGGACAGGAATTAACGGAAATCAGTGACCCTGCGCCAAGTCTGCAAAAGAGAATGCGGGAATACTACGGAAACATGCGGCAGTGGTAAAGAATCCACGATGTGATTGAGGGAATCCAGAGTGAAATTTCTGCCTCTATCTCTTTGTCTGGCGCCTGGTAAACCCGAACCCCATTGAGTTTTAACATGTTATATATCCTATGAAGATCGGTATACCCAAAGAGATCAAGCCCCTTGAGGGCAGGGTGGGCCTGGTGCCTGAGGCCTGTGGTGAACTGGTCGGAGCGGGGCATCAGGTGTTGGTCGAAGCAGGCGCCGGCAGCCATAGCGGTTATGCCGATAAGGATTACCAGTCTGCGGGGGTGAATATTGTCGGTACTGCACAGGTTGTCTATGAGGCATCCGATCTGCTGGTAAAGGTGAAAGAACCCTACGGGCCGGAACCCGAGATGCTTAGAGAAGGGCAACGACTGTTTTGTTTTCTACACCTGGCGGCAGACGAATCGCTGACCCGACGACTGCAGCAATCGGGTGTGACCGCTATCGCCTTCGAAACCCTGTCAGTGGATGGTGCTCTGCCGATTTTGGCGCCCATGAGTGATATCGCGGGAAGATTGGCGGTGCAGTACGGCACCACCCTGTTGCATCACCCGCAGGGCGGCAAAGGGCTGTTGCTGGGGGGGCTGCCTGGGGCTGAACGTGGTCATGTGGTTATCCTGGGCGGTGGCCAGGCGGGTGGCAATGCCGCCCGTCTAGCGGCAGCCATGGGCGCGAGGGTGACCGTCTTCGAACGCCAGCGTGAGCGGATGGTGGCCATACGTAATCTGGGTGACAATGTGACGGCACTCTATCCTTACCAGACACTGATAGACGATCTGGTGTCTGAGGCTGATCTGCTAATTGGTGCGGTGCTGATCCCTGGTGCCCGGGCTCCCAGTGTCGTGTCGCGTCAGCAGGTGGAGGGCATGATGCGGGGCAGTGTGGTGGTTGATATTTCGGTGGATCAGGGTGGCTGTATCGAGACGACCCGGCCAACCACCTACGAAGATCCGACCTATCAGGTAGAGAGTGTGACCCATTTTGCTGTGACGAACATGCCTGGTGCGGTGCCGAGAAGTGCTTCACAGGCGCTCTCTGCCGCCCTGATACCCTATCTCAAAAGGCTGACGCTCCCGGATTGGCACAAGGACTCGCAATTGAGTGGGGCAGTCAATCTTTCCAATGGTGAGATCGTGTACCCTGCCTTGCGCGAACAGTACCTGTGAAACTAGAATAAGAATTGTTTATAACTTTCTAATTAAAAAGGAATATCATTTTTATATGACAGCACAGGCAAAAAGTCGGGGGATGGTTGAACAGAGCGCATTTCAGCGGCACGTCAGTCATGCGCTTCGTGAAGGTATCATGTGGAGCCTGTTCTGCCTCAGCGGCTATCTGCTCCTCTCACTATTTACCTATTCCTCTCAGGATCCGGGCTGGTCTTATACTGGACCAACCATCAATGTACTGAACTCGGGTGGACCGGCCGGGGCCTGGTTCGCCGATGTCTTTTTCTACCTGTTCGGTTTTTTCGCCTATCTGTTTCCCATTATGCTGAGCTGGAGCGCGGTACTGGTTTTCCGTCGCCGCAATCCGGATGACAGTATCAATTTGAATTTGGTGCTGGTGCGCTGGCTCGGGTTCTTCGTGACGTTGGCTTCGGGGTGTGCGCTCGCCGCGCTGCATGCCAGCCAACTGGGTGCTGCATTACCCACGGGTACAGGCGGTATTCTTGGCGGTTCTCTCGGTGGTTATTTCGAGTCGACTTTCAGCAGTTCCGGCAGCACGCTATTGATGTTGGCGCTTTTTCTCAGTGGTTTCACGCTGTTTACCGGTATCTCCTGGTTCACAGTGATGGACTTCCTCGGGGGTGTTGTGCTGACTGTGACCCGTAAGAGTTATTTGTTTTATATACATCTCCGTGAACGATTGGCTGCCAATAAGGTACGCCAAGAACGTGTTGCACTGGTCAAAAAAGAGCAGAAAAAGGCGGATAAAAGGCAGCAGCCGAGAATCGAGCCGGTTATCAAGAAACCCAAATCGAGTGAGCGGGTGGAGAAGGAGCGTCAGGTACCGCTCTTTGAGGTGGATTCCAACAGCGAGCTGCCTCCATTGGCTTTGCTCGATCCAGCAAAACAGACGGTTCAAGCTTACTCGGAAGAAGCGCTGCAGGCGATGTCTCGCCAGGTGGAACTTAAGTTCGCTGATTTCGATATTGAGGTACAAGTCGTTGCGGTTCACCCCGGACCTGTGGTCACGCTTTACGAGCTCCGATTGGCGGCGGGTACTAAAGTTAGCAAAATCACCGGTCTTTCCAAGGATCTGGCCCGCGCCCTCTCCACCATTGCGGTTCGTGTGGTGGAAGTGATCCCAGGTAAATCGGTGATCGGTCTCGAGATCCCCAACGAGTATCGGGAGACCGTTTTTCTCAGTGAGGTCCTGCAGTCACAAACCTACGAAGCCGCGAAGTCACCCTTGACCTTGGCCCTGGGCAAGGATATCGCCGGCAATCCCATGTGTGTGGATCTGGGTAAGATGCCTCATGCCCTGATTGCCGGTACCACGGGTTCAGGTAAGTCGGTGGCGATCAACGCCATGATCCTCAGCTTGCTCTACAAAGCCAAGCCGGACGAAGTGCGCATGATCATGGTGGATCCGAAGATGTTGGAGTTGTCGGTTTATGAGGGTATCCCGCATCTATTGACACCCGTGGTGACCGATATGCAGGAGGCATCCAACGCCCTGCGCTGGTGTGTCGGTGAAATGGAGAGACGTTATAAGCTGATGGCTGCCATGGGGGTGAGAAACATCATCGGCTACAACCGCAAAGTCAGAGATGCGATCAGCAAGGGTGAGCCGATCAAAGACCCCCTGTTTCAGCCAGAGCCAGACGAGATCATCGAAGCCATGGCATATCCGACTTTGGAACCCTTGCCCTATATCGTGGTCATTATCGACGAGCTTGCCGACATGATGATGGTGGCCCGTAAGAAGGTCGAAGAGCTGATTGCCAGGTTGGCGCAGAAGGCGCGTGCATCGGGTATTCATTTGATTCTCGCCACCCAGCGGCCATCGGTGGATGTGATTACCGGCCTGATCAAGGCCAATATCCCCACCCGCATCGCATTCCAGGTCTCCTCGAGGGTTGACTCCCGGACGATCCTGGACCAGATGGGCGCGGAGCATCTGCTGGGTCACGGTGACATGCTCTACATGGGTACCGGCAGCAACCTGACCCAGCGGGTACATGGCGCTTTTGTGGATGACAATGAGGTTCACCGGGTAGTGAGCCACCTGAAATCGACAGGCCAGCCGGATTATCTGGAAGAGATCCTGCAGGAGGCCACGGAGTCGGTGCCGGGTTTTCCTGCCGAGGGTGGTGATGTCGAGGATGCCGATCCACTTTATGACGAGGCGGTGCAGATTGTGACCGAGACACGTCGGGCTTCGATCTCAGGTGTGCAACGACGCTTGAAAATAGGCTACAACCGGGCGGCTCGCATGATTGAAGGGATGGAGCGCGTCGGCATCGTCGGTCCGGCTGAAACCAATGGCAGCCGTAGCGTGCTGGCGCCGCCGCCACCGAAGGATTGAACTGAGACATCCGTTCCATGTGCTGGGACTGAATTTTTGAGGAAGGGTATGAATTTTCGTCTGCTGACTCTCATCGCGTGCCTGTTGACGGGCATCAGCCAGGCCCTCTGGGCCGCTGATGGCACCACTCAGTTCCAGACCTTCCTCAAGGATCTCGATACCTTGCAGGCAGAATTCCGTCAGACTATTCAGCGCCCCGATGAGGATACGGTCTACGCTACCAATGGTATTTTCTATCTGAAGCGTCCTGGACAGCTGCGCTGGGAATATGAGGATCCCGCTACCCAGGTCATCGTCGCAGATGGAAAGCGGATCTGGCTGCACGATATCGAACTGGAGCAGGTCTCCCATCGAAGTCAGAAAGCGGCCTTGGAAGGAACACCGGCACAGCTCCTGAGTGGGACCGGACCCATCGACGAAGACTTTGAGCTTCTCGAGCAGGGTGAATCCGATGGTCTCACCTGGTTGGAGCTGATACCGAAAGAGAAGGATGCTCAATTCGCAAAGGTCAGGCTCGGTCTGCTCGAAAACGAATTGCAGCGCATGGAAATGCATGACAGCTTCGGTCAGATCACTCGCTTCATCTTCTATAATATTGCGCGTAATCCGGCACTCTCGACTGAGCTGTTTGTCTTCGTACCGCCTCCACAGATCGACCTGATCGGCGATCTATGAATGAAGATGATCTCTTTACCCAGGATGTCGCTGGAGAGTACCGCCCGCTAGCCGACCGCATGCGACCGAGAAACTTGGATGAGTTCGTCGGCCAGGGCCAGATTGTGTCTCAGGGAAAGCCGCTTCGGCGGGCGATCGAGGAGGACCGACTCCACTCGATGATCTTTTGGGGGCCTCCCGGTACCGGCAAGACCACCCTGGCGCGTCTCATCGCGCACCACTCCGGTGCTCAGTTTCTCAGCCTCTCCGCCGTCCTCTCTGGGGTAAAGGATATTCGCGCCGCAGTAGAGCAGGCAAAACTCTTTAAGCAGCAGTCTCAGCACCCGACTGTACTTTTTATCGATGAGGTTCATCGATTCAATAAGTCCCAGCAGGACGCTTTTCTACCTCATGTTGAAGATGGCACCGTGGTTTTTATCGGTGCCACCACCGAGAATCCCTCATTCGAACTGAACAATGCGCTCTTATCCCGGGCGCGTACCTATGTACTCAAGTCGCTGACCTCAACGGAGATTGAGCAAATCATTGATCAGGCGCTGGGAGATTCGTCACGTGGCTTAGGGGAGGAGGGGGTATCTATTAGTGATGCGTCACGTCAATTATTGGCAGAAGCGGCGGACGGAGATGCCCGACGTGCCCTGAATCTGCTTGAGATCGCTGCAGACCTCAGTGAAACTGGAGAGATCGGCCTGGCCGTCGTGGAGGAGGTGGCCAGTGGTACTCTGAGAAGATTTGATAAGGGTGGAGAGGCCTTCTACGATCAGATCTCCGCCCTGCACAAGTCAGTTCGCGGTTCAGCTCCCGATGCGGCACTTTACTGGTTGGCTCGCATGATCGATGGGGGGTGTGATCCCTTATATGTCGCTCGTCGGGTAGTCCGCATGGCGTCTGAAGATATCGGGAATGCCGACCCGCGAGCCCTGGAATTGTCACTCAGTGCTTGGGAAACCCAGGAACGTCTCGGCAGTCCCGAGGGGGAGTTGGCCATCGCACAAGCTGTGGCCTATCTGGCCTGTGCGCCCAAGAGTAATGCAGTCTATATGGCTTGGAAGGCTGCACAAGCGGAGGCAAAGAGCTCAGGCTCACTGGAGGTTCCACTGCACTTGCGCAATGCACCGACCAAGCTGATGAAATCACTCGATTATGGCAAAGCTTACCGCTATGCGCATGACGAACCCAATGGCTATGCTGCTGGCATATGCTATATGCCGGAGTCGTTGGCTGACCGTCATTTCTACCATCCAGTGGATCGAGGTTTAGAAATAAAGATTGCAGAGAAGCTAGCCTTTCTACGCAAGCTGGATGAGGATGCAGGATAAGCACATATCATTTTGTAGATTCTGGATTTTTGCTCTCATAAGGCCCAACACCTCCCTTGTTTCATTGCAACAATCGCTTGATCTATCTTGGAGACGTCGGGCCTCACCGGTTGGCCCAACCTACAAGCGATATGCTTTTGGTACGTACCGGTAGTGCCCGGTTATTTTATAACTGAAGAGCATGTCATCAAGCTTCGGGCCTGAACCGATATTATGTGCAATAAGTGGATTGCCCGTTCTGACCGATGTCTTGTGGGTCACTATACCAATGTGGGGCAAGTTGCCTGGCAGCATCCATGTAACAATATCTCCTGGGACATAATCCTGGTTATGTTCTGTTACCGGCAGGATTTCACCATATCGTGTGAAATATGTTTGCAGGTTAGGAACGCGTCGGTGATCTATGTTTCGGTCGGTGGAATCCAGACCCCAAATACGCGTTGAAGGATAGCTGCTGAAACTCTGGGTCATATCCTCATGCACTAATATTTGAAGGTCAGTACCTATTGCTCGATAGGATCTGATAACTAAATCGGTACAAACGCCGGTATTTGATGGTATATCGCCGTTAGGATAAGGGATTGCAAAGTACGATCCATCGTAATGGACTTCGTGCATTGTGCGCGCGATGGCGGCAGCGACTAAGTCTCTTTCGAAGCCCTGACTCAATAAGTTTTGTGAGTACAGTAGGAAAATAAAGAGTAGGAATCTCATCATGGCTCGATAGAAAAGTATTACAGTGGCTACTTAGGGAAGCTCTGAACGAATCGTTTGTCAGCGAACGTTTCCTCTCGCTTGCTTCAAAACTGCCATGAGCGAAGAAAAACAGTGCATT
>JAHXHT010000093.1 GCA_025656435.1 Candidatus Thiodiazotropha sp. (ex Gloverina cf. vestifex)
GTTGTTTGCTTCATGGGGTCTATATAATGATTGGCCTAGAATGTGCACCATTATCCCTCAATCGATGGATTCGTTCAGAGCTTCCCTAGCTGGACTAGTTTTAATTATACAGGAGGTACTCTTCTATAAATGCTCTCAGGCAACCGCTCTATTGACAGTGATCTCAGGTTGCTTATGCGAGTGGTAGGCGCGCTCTGTCACCGCGGCATATCCGAAAATCAGTTTTCTAAGCATCTGTCTGACACTTGAATCGATCTCACTGAACATAAGACCCACACTGCCAGCCTGCTGGTGAACCACATACGCCTTGGTGCTGCACTCACGAGACTCGTCACCACAATCGACTGGAAATGAGATATCGACAATGGTATTTAATGGTAAGGGCGTATCACTAATATCAACCAGCATGCCACTTAAGCTGACATTGCGGGTTTTTCCTGTGACTTTTCCCTGTTGGCGATCATTAATGATGATTTCTAGTGTTAGTAACTTGCGGTGGTCACATCTGTGTTCCATGCTTTCTGCCCCTGCTGTTAATAGCTCACCCGCCGAAGTAACATTATGGATCTCGAGGGACAATCTGAAAATACGGATGATTGCTCTCTCGAATTAGGGTTTTACCCTATATGATTAACCCAGCATTATTGAACCTTAATCGCAGAGAATCCTGACCAAACCAAGCTATGCCACAAACGACATCCGAAAGTACAGATGAATGGGAGAGCCCGGGGTTTCTCCGAAGGCTGGGCAGTATCTTTTACGATCTTCTGCTGCTACTGGCATTGATGGCCGTTGCCACCACAGTGATTACGCTCCCTCTGGGGTTACCGACTGGCGGCTGGTTTATCCTCTACCAGATTTTTATTTTTGAAATCATACCTTTACTGTTTTTTACAGGCTTCTGGAGTCGGGGTGGACAAACCCTTGGTATGCGCGCCTGGCGTATGAAGCTTGTCCGGGAAGATGGGAGCCAAATTAGGTGGGATGACGCATTCAAACGCCATCTGGCCGCCCTCTTCTCCTGTCTGGTCTTTGGTCTGGGGTTTGTCTGGATTCTGATCGACCCAAAGGGTCTCGCCTGGCATGATCACCTTTCCGAAACCCGCCTTATCCTACTGAAGTAATACCAGAAGTTCCCTAGGTCGAACCCTCTTCAAACAGCATCCGCATGGCCCCCATGCATGGTTTCGGGCGGTGTTTCATGGGGAAAGGCAAAACGCAATACACCAGCTTGGTCAATCAGATAGATGGTTGCCGAGTGGTTGACGATATACCCCATCGCAGAATCATTGGTTTCCGTAAAACCGTACTGGGCGCCATACAATTCAGCCGCATTGGCTATCGCCTCTGCGCTACCCGTCACACCAACAAAATTTGGATGGAAGTACCCAACATATTCAGCCAAAGACGTCACACTGTCACGCTTGGGATCCACACTGACAAACAGCCCGGCGACCTTCTCCAATTCAGGGGTATCCAGTTCATTGAGTGATTGGGTCATGAAAGAGAGAGAAGTGGGACAGACATCCGGGCATTGAGTGTAGCCAAAATAGAGCATCAGCACTTTGCCGCGAAATGCCTTGGTTGAAACCGGCCCGGACTTTGATAGGAGGGTAAAGTCTCCCCCCCTGGGGAATTCCTTTCATTGGAGGAATCGAGGACCCCGCCACTGAATTCTCTCCGGCAGAGAGCTGAGCCCATGACGCTAGCAGGATCACCAACCCAGTAACTTGTAGTAACATCCGCATGATTTTTGCCTCCTGTTTCACCCCTCTGAGTCCTGCATAGCAAACGCCTCGAAAATAGCTGACGACTTATCCAGTGTCTCCTGGTATTCAGCCGCTTCTTTTGAGTCAGAGACGATGCCACCACCTGCCCAGAATTCCAGATTGCCATCACGAACAGTGATCGTCCTGATGACAATATTGGTATCCATACCACCATCAAATCCTATATAACCGATACTACCGCAGTAGATTCCGCGCCGACAATCTTCCAGTTCCTCAATGATTTCCATGGCTCGCAGTTTGGGCGCACCGGTGATTGAGCCTCCAGGGAAGCAGGCGCGCAACAGATCCAATGCATCTCTGCCTGTCTCCAGCTGCCCCTCTACGGTACTGACCATGTGATGCACCCGGGCGAATGACTCGATCTCGAACAACTGTGGCACTTGAACGGAGCCAGGTCTACAAACCCGACCAAGATCATTGCGCAGAAGATCGACGATCATCAGATTTTCGGCAAGATCCTTAGCACTGGACCTCAGTTCATCGCGTAGCCGTTTGTCTGTTTCGGTATCAGAACTACGTCTCGATGTGCCTTTGATGGGCCTGGTTTGGACTTGTCCTTGCCGAAGATGAAGAAACCGTTCCGGTGATGAGCTGAGGATGGATAGAAAGGGTGTTTCATAAAAAGCGCTGAAGGGCGCCGGATTCGTCAGACGCAATTGACGATAGGCCTGCCACAGATCCCCCCGCACTCGACCCTGAAAACGCTGAGCGAAATTAACCTGGTAGCAGTCCCCATCCCGGATATAGCGCTGTATGGCTGCAAACTGTGCCGCATAGCGTTCTCGGGTCAAGGCGGACTGAATAGGACGAGTGAGTTGGAATTCCCCCCTGCTGACAGGTTCGGCCCGGGACAGTGTTTTGACCAAAGACGCCCAGCGCCCTGCCGTCTGCTCATCCCTTCCCTCGCTGACCAACCAGCTTGCCTGCTCGTGATGATCCACAATAAGCGCCCAATCATAGAGTCCTATTGCCATCTCCGCTGGCTCGTCAGTTGCCGGGTTGAGCGTCGGTAGGCGTTCCCATTGCCGGGCCAAATCGTAGGAGAAGTACCCCAACGCCCCACCGGTAAAAGGTAAATCGTCTACCGGTTCACTTGTATCCGGGGCTAGCGCCTCTCTCAACAACACCAGTGGATCAGAAGTGGAAGACCATCGCTTCCCATGCTCACAGATCTCTGTCTCACCGCCTCTTGTCACCAGCGTCATGTAGGGTGAGCTGGTGAGAATGTCATAACGCCCCTGCTCAACCATAGGAAAGCCACTGTCGAGAAAAACAGGCCAGGGCTCGTGACGTATATGCTCAAACAGATCAGCGCTGTCTTGATGATAGGGCAGCGACTGAATTCGGCGGGTCATGGGAGAAGACTAGCCCCTCCCCGAGAATAGGGAGAGGTTGAACTAGGCCGGATTAGCTGGCAAAAGGGTGTTGTCTGATGATGGTCTCACCTCTATCAGGACCCGTGGAGACGATATCAATGGGGGTTTCACACAACGTCTCTATCTTTGCCAGATAGTCTCGCGCAGTCTGTGGCAGTTGATCATAATCGGTGATACCGACGGTGGATGACTGCCAGCCCGGCATCTCGATATAGATCGGTTCGCAGCGTCCAAAATGATCAGCCCCAACCGGCGGCGTGGTCACTTCCTTACCGTCGAATTTGTAGGCAACACAGATTTTGATCGTCTCCATGCCATCCAGAACATCCAGTTTTGTGATACAGATGCCGGTAACACTGTTGATCTCCAGTGAGCGGCGTAAAGCCACTACATCAAGCCATCCGCAACGTCGCTTACGGCCGGTGGTGGCACCGAATTCGTGACCTTTGGTGCCAAGATGATCGCCATCGTCATCAAAAAGCTCGGTAGGGAAAGGCCCCGCACCCACACGCGTGGTGTAAGCCTTGACGATACCCAGTACATAGTCGATGTAACGAGGACCCACACCCGTACCGGTAGCAGCGCCGCCAGCCGTGGTGTTTGAGGAGGTCACAAAGGGATAGGTGCCGTGATCAATATCCAGCAAAGCACCCTGGGCGCCCTCAAACATGACATTGTTGCCTTCACGGCGTAACCGATGCAGTTCACCCGTCACATCCGTTACCATCGGTTGCAGGCGTTCGCCCATCACCAATAGCTGATCCAGCACCTGCTGAACATCCACCTCTTCAGCATTGAAGTAATGTTTCAGGGAGAAATTATGGTAATCCATCACCTCTCGCAGACGCTCTGTAATATGTGGCGTATCGAATATCTCTCCCAGTCGGATACCCCGGCGGGAGATTTTGTCCTCATAGGCAGGCCCGATACCGCGCCCGGTCGTACCAATAGCCTTTTTACCCCGCGCTCTCTCACGCGCTGCATCAAGTGCAATATGGTAAGGCAGTATCAGGGGACAGGACTCTGAGATACCCATACGGCTGGCCGCAGGTATACTCCCGGCTTCCAGCATATCGATCTCTTCTAACAGGGCCTCGGGCGATAGCACAACACCATTACCGATCAGACAACGCACGCCCTCGCGCAGCACACCGGAAGGAATAAGATGGAGTACAGTCTGATGCCCGTCGATCACCAGGGTGTGGCCTGCATTGTGACCGCCCTGGAATCTGACCACGGCTGACGCCTTGTCAGTGAGCAGGTCCACGACCTTGCCCTTGCCCTCATCGCCCCACTGTGTACCGATTATTACGACATTTTTGCCCATGATTCTCTCAATCTTGTTCGCCCGGTCTTTATGCCGGTCTCGTTTTCAACAACTGATGGATTTTTACAGGTTTCAAACAGAAATCACCTGCCATTCGCCATCCCGAGTGACCAGCTCCTCGCCACAGCCCATTTCTGTGGCTCCCCCCTCCTGTCCTGGAAGCCCGCAGATCACACGCCGGCCTTCCCTTCTCAACTGCTCGATTCGCCCCTGCTGTGTCGTTTCATTCGACCAGGGAGCAAAAATAGCGGGGCTTGCCGCCTCACTCTCTCCCGAAGATAAAGCTGCAGCACGTATCAACGTCTTCAGGTCTGTACTGAAACCGGTGGCAGGTCTTGACCGTCCAAAAACCTTACCGATATCGTCATAACGACCACCTCGGGCTATCTCCTTGCCATTTTCCGGCACGAAGGCGGCGAACACGACACCCGTGTGAAAATGATAGCCACGCAACTCGGCCAGGTCGAAATGGACCGGGAGATCTGGCAGCCAGACCTTGATTTGCTCTGCCATCTCCCTCAGATAGGCCAGTGCCTGTTTGACATGCGCAGCAGCGCCAGCTAACACGTCTTCCGCCCTTTCCAGAGCGTCATCACCGCTCAGTTCGGCCAACTGTGAAAACATGGATGTCAGCGAGCTGTCGATATCAAAACTGTGTAACAGTTGCTCTATCTCCGGTGCTGCTTTTCGCTGCAAGGCATCAAACAGCGCAGATTCCTGTTCGGGATTAAGTTCTGCCTGCCTGGCTAGGCCCTTGAAGATTCCCACATGTCCGAGGTCAAGATAGACGTCTCTGACACCTGCCTTCTCCAGGGTCTGCATCATCAGACGCAGTATTTCAATATCGCTCTCAACACCTCTGTGTCCGTAGAGTTCAGCGCCGATCTGCAGGGGACTGCGTGTGCCCGCCAACCCATCGGATCGAGTATGTAGTACGGTGCCGAGATAACAGAGTCGTGTGGGCGCATCACAGCAAAGGTGATGTGCATCAATCCGGGCGGCCTGGGGTGTAATATCAGCCCGCACACCCATCATACGACCACTCATCTGGTCGGTGAGTTTGAAGGTCTTGAGGTCGAGATCACTGCCTGTGCCGGTCAGCAAAGAATCCAGAAACTCCACAAACGGAGGAATAATGAACTCATATCCCCAACTGGCGTAGAGATCGAGCAGTTCCCGACGTTTTCTCTCTATGACGGCTGCCTCACGGGGCAGCACCTCATCGATACCATCGGGCAGAATCCAGCTTTCGTTTTGCATCTTTTTCAATCAATTCACGAGGTAGAGCAATAGCACACCACAGATCATGCTGATCAGTCCGCTGATACGCAGCGAACGATTCTCCTGTTGTGCCACCATCAGCAGCATCTGTCGCATGGAGTCGGGACTCAGAAAAGGCCAGACCCCTTCCAGAACCAACAGCAATGCCATCGCCACCCAAAGATCATGCCACATGAGATCTCACCGCATAAAAAAACCGGGAACATCCCGGTCTTGATCAGGCTGCCTGAGGCAGCAGTCATTCTCCCAGAGCAGACAGCGATTGTCCATGTATGCTGCCTGCGCTGGGAAACTGAATGTTAAGTGCCTTCTACTCGCCTTTCTGGCTTTTCAGGTACCGAAAGAAATCGGAATCCGGCTGCAACACCATGATATCCCCTCGGTCGCTGAAGCTGTTTTTATAGGCGTTGAGACTACGATAAAAGGCATAGAACTCACTGTCCTGATTGTAGGCTTTGGCGTAGGTCTCAGCGGCCTTACCATCACCCGTACCCCTTTGCTGCTCAGCTTCACGATAAGCGTCGGCAACAATGACCACGCGCTCGCGGTCGGCATTGGCGCGAATTTTCTCGGCGGCCTCAGCACCTTTGGCACGCAGATCTCTGGCCACACGTTCACGCTCGGCGCGCATACGTTGATAGACCGACTCGCTGACTTCGGGCGGCAGGTCGATCTGCTTCACACGCACATCGAGTATCTCGACACCGAGCTCCGCCGCCTTGGCATCCGAATCCTTGGTCAACAGTAACATGATCTCGGCCCGTTCACCGGAGACAACCTCCTTTACCGACCGTTTACCAAATTCATCACGCAGACTGGTATTGATACGTTCCTGCAGCAGACGGGAGGTTTTCACATCATCACCACCCGTGGAACGGAAGAACTGGGCGACATTCGAGATACGCCACTTGGCGAAGTAGTCGACGATAACGTCCTTCTTCTCAGATGTCAGAAAACGCTCTGGACGGGCATCCATGGTCTGTATCCGACCATCAAAGGTCTTGACGTTGTTCAATATCGGCACCATCCAGTGCAGGCCTGGCTCGTAGTCGGTATCGACAATTTCACCCAGCCGTAACTTAAGCGCCACTTCCCATTGATTGACGATGAAAGCAGAGAAATAGACAGCCACTGCCACTATCGCAAAAACAGGTATCAATAATTTGGTTGCTTTCATCACCGGCTCCCTCTTGTACGATCGACATTCCGCTGATTGGTCGTATTCGACCGACTACCGGGGGTCGTTGCCGATGGCCTGTTGCCCAAACCGTCCATACCTGTCGACCGGCCCTGAATGAGCTTATCCAGTGGCAGATACATCAGGCTGTTATTGCCCTCGGTATCGAGCATGACCTTGCTTGTCTGACTCAACATGGTCTCAACCGCATCGAGATAGAGACGCTCTCTGGTGACCTCGGGCGCCCGCTGATACTCTTTTAAAACAGCGGTAAAGCGGCTGACGTCACCCTCCGCCTCGGCGATGACACGATCACGATAGGCCTGGGCATCAGCCAGCTGCCGAGCGGCTTCACCACGCGCCTTGGGAACCACTTCGTTGGCATAAGCCTCGGCCTGGTTCTCCAGCTTCTCTTTGTCCTCACGGGCCTTGATCGCATCATCGAATGCGCTCTTGACCTGTTCTGGAGGCTTGGCCGGTTGCATATTCACACTGGTGATGATCAGGCCAGCCTTATAGTCGTCGATGAGTTCCTGGGCGCCTGCTTTGATACGGTCGGCAATGGCGCCACGACCCTGGGTCAGAATGAAGTCCAGATCGCTCTTGCCGATAATCCCGCGCACGGCGGTCTCAGTGGCGTCGCGCATGGTCTTGTTGGGATCCTGATCCTGGAAAAGATAATCTCCCGCATCCTGGATGCGTGACTGTATGGTCAGCTCCACATCGACGATATTTTCGTCGCGGGTCAGCATCGTCGCCTTGTGTCTGAACGACGTGATCTGATCCACATTGACGGGAATCACACGTTCGATCGGAAAGGGGATATGCCAGTGAGGACCAGGTCCTGTCGTCTCTGAATAGGCGCCAAAACGTAAGATCACACCGCGTTCAGCCGGCTGGATAATATATATACCCGATGTCAGCCATCCGATGATTGCTATGGCAATCGCTACACTGACCGTCTTAGTTCCTGGCCCGGAGCTACCCGAAGAAGATGAGGAGTTACCCCCCGACGAGCCACGATTACCAAACAGACCACCGAATTTATCCTGAAGTTTCTTTACGACTTCATCCAAATCTGGCGGTCCTTGATCACCACCCTTACCACTCCAGGGATTCTTGCCACCACCCGGTTCATTCCAGGCCATTGAACACTCCAAATACTTAGGTAATTGATTCCGTAACCGCCGAAATGCGGCCATTGAATCTCAAATTGAGGACTGATCGAATAGTTTTCAACAATCCCATGAATAAAAGGTGGCTGCTTTCCATCGCATTGGCCACTGGCGGCATTCTAACAGCCTGCCAAATTCTGGCAAACGAGAAGCGATAGCTCTCGAGAAACATTTTGCAATCCTTCCAAGCGTGTCGCTACCTCGTGAAAGATTTTGGGACATCCGAGTCCCCAAAATCGACTCGCCAACGCGACAGCCGTTATGCCCCGACC
>JAHXHT010000094.1 GCA_025656435.1 Candidatus Thiodiazotropha sp. (ex Gloverina cf. vestifex)
AATACGGAATCGTGGCGGACGCAGGACGGTCGGGGCATAACGGCTGTCGCGTTGGCGAGTCGATTTTGGGGACTCGGATGTCCCAAAATCCCTCACGAGGTAGCGACACGCTTGTTTTCTAGGCTTTTTTCGTAGCCTCGCTTGGCTAAAACGCCAATGTGTACCTCGTCTGTCTCTGCAGCAACATTAGTGGCAGCCAGACAACATTGGGCTAAAAAGAGGATGCAGCCAATAATGCGGTTTGTGATGAAGTGTAATTTCAATCTGATTTCTTGATCGTGTGAGCCGGTTTGTATTACAGAAATACTGACACAGAGAGTTCAGCAGCTAGTCTACAGTTTTTCGGCCACTTCTCCGGCCTCTTTAGCTTCACTTATTGATCATCTCGATTCTGGCTTGTGGCAAGTGTTCTCAAGGGTTAGGTCTATCCACAGCCGATTTGCCTTATTCATAGTGTAATCAACGCTCAATGGCTTGATATCGGCAAGCAGTTTTTGTAATGGCAAGTTGAAATTCTTGTCTGTACGGGGAATTGTCAGCAGGTTCATCTGAGCAATGGCTCGCTGTCTCGATAGGGTACCGACATAAACAGGTGCGGTGCCTGGATCAAGGCGGATATGTGTGGACCAGAGCCTCATTAACAGGCGGGAACCATCATTCATCCCCTTACTCAATACATCGATTTCGTGCTCGCCGGCGTGTACCTGAGGGAGAACGGGAAGCTTTTCTGTGGGTGTGCGAGGGGAAAGCATGCGCAGCAGATTCTGCCATTGCAGCATCTCGGCTGCTTGCCATCCATGCAACTCGAGGTGCTTGTGTAAACAATCAATCTGTCCGGCGAGGACGATGTTCAGTGGTTGGTCATTATCACTACGGATATCGTTGCGGTATTGAGGTAGCTGCTGTTCTATCCCCTGTTGCCAGGATTCGAGCGGTAGTGAAATGATTTCGCCACGGGGCTGATAGCTGCTCAGTCTTGCATCATGGAGCGAAATGGCGAGGGCGGTCGTCGGTATAACAAGAAGCAGCAGACTACCGATCAGCAGGCTTCTTTGACTCACAGCTTCTACATGACGGTGATATGCAATACTCAGCAAGGCTGTCCAAGCCGTACCAAGCATCAGGCTGCCCAAGACGTCAGTCAGCCAGTGCACACCCAGATAGAGCCGGGAGAGAGCCACAGCACCGACTACAAGTGCTGCCAGGCTATAAGGGAGCCAGCGCCATTCGCGTAAAAAAGTACGGGCGACCATGATGGAGAAAAAGCCATAGAGCGTCAGGGTACGTAGAACATGTGCGCTGGGAAATGACCAGGGTCCCAGGCTGTCGCCGGCTGCCGGTGGGCGTGGAATACGCAGGGTATATTTCAGCAGCAAGGGAACCAGCAGGCCGAACAGGGTGGCTGCCAGGAGATAGTAACTGGCTCTGCGCTGTCCCCGCAGCCAGAGTATCCCGGCAAGTCCGGATGCGACAATGAGGACGGATGACAGATCACCCGGCACGCTGAAGGCCGTCATGAGGTGATCTCCCCATGGACTCCGCAGGCTCTGTAGGGTATTGAATATCATGAGATCCAGTCCCTGCGTGGGTGTGTTTCCCAGCACGGTGCCGGTTAGCAGGACAAAGAGCAGGGTGGTGATCAGTAGCAGGGTGGCCAGAAAGGTAAGGCCTTTCGCTTCCGGGTGGTTCGGGTCTGCCAAGGCGCGGGAGATGGAACGGAATCCCGGGTGAAGCTGACCCCATTCAAAGCCTCGTTGGACAATTTGAGTCGCATGGGGCTGTATCAGCCGAAACAGGCCCCTCACTGTAATAAACAGCAGCCAGGCGCTGACGAGCAGCAGCAACATGAGAATGACCAACCGCAAGGCAACCTCAGAGGCCAGCTCAAGAGAAGCGCCGAAGACGATGCCTGGTAGTAGGTATGCCGGTGCCCAGGCCAGCGCAGAGAGCAGATTGGCAAGCAGAAAGCGCCAGGCCTTCATGTTCATCATGCCTGCAACCAGTGGGATGATCGCTCGCACCGGCCCGAAAAAGCGGCCGATCGCCACACTCTTGCCACCGTACTTTTCGAAGAAGTCGATACCCCGTTGCAGGACCTTCGGGTGACGGCTGAAAGGCCAGAGTTCCCGCAGGTGATCCTGGAAGTGACGACCAAGCCAGAAGCTCAATCCGTCACCTGCGACCGCACCGGCTACCGCCCACCAGAAGACTGGCCAGAATTCGAGCGTACCAGTGGCGATCAGGGCGCCAAAGCCGAACATCATCACAACACCGGGTATCAGTAGACCGAACACGGCTACTGATTCGGAAAAAGCGACCACAAAGACCGCCACGCCTGCCCAGAAGGGGTTGTCGGCGATCCATGTCAGGAGAGTGGTAAAGAGTTCGCTCATGCCGGATTCGCTTAATGATAATAGCTTGGCGAGAGAGACGGCACCTGGCTGTTACTCCAGGGTGCCGGTTTGCTGCTTATGTTCGGCCTCATAGGTTTCATATCGTTGACGCCGGGTACTGCAGTCGGGATCGTCGGGACGGTCGAGGCACTGTTGGACACGCATGGATTCCACGGTCTCATAGGTCGAGCGTTTGGCGCTCTCCCAACTACATGCCGTCAGTGACAGCAAAATCACCAGTGCGTGAGTGATGGCTTTTTTGTGCATGGCGATTACTTCAGGCTGGAGAAGGCCTCGCCGGCTGCTGTGATAGTCGCCTGAATATCGTTTTCGCTGTGGGCGGCAGAGACGAACCCTGCCTCGAAAGCAGAGGGTGCGAGGTAGATTCCCCGATCCAACATGGCGTGGAAGAAGGTCTTGAATCTCTCCTGATCACACCCTGTAGCACCGGCAAAATCAGTGACCTGGGTCTGATTGGTAAAGAACAGGCCGAACATGCCACCCACATGATTTTCGGCCAGCGGAATCCGGTTGTCGCGGGCAGCCTGCATAATGCCGTCGACCAGTGTCTCGACCTGGGTCGATAAGTTGTCATAAAAACCGGGTTCGGAGATCAATTCCAGGGTTCTCAAGCCGGCTGACATGGCCACCGGATTGCCGGAAAGGGTGCCCGCCTGGTAGACCGGTCCCAGTGGGGCGATCTGCTGCATAATTTCCAGCTTGCCGCCGAAAGCGCCTACCGGCATGCCGCCGCCGATCACCTTGCCTAACGTTGTGAGGTCAGGTTGAATGCCGTAGTGGGCCTGGGCACCACCCAGAGCGACGCGGAAGCCGGTCATGACTTCGTCGAAAATCAGTACGGTACCGTACTGGTTGCAGACTTCCCGCAGGGTCTCCAGAAAGCCGGGTTGGGGTGGGATACAATTCATGTTTCCCGCCACCGGTTCGACGATGATGCAGGCGATCTGCTCACCGAGTCGACTGAAGGTTTCACGTACCTGCTCGCTGTCGTTGTAATTGAGCGTCAGGGTGTGCTCCGCCAGGCTGGCGGGTACGCCAGGAGAAGAAGGCTCACCCAGGGTCAGCATACCGGAGCCGGCTTTCACCAGCAGGGAGTCGGAGTGGCCGTGGTAACAACCCTCGAATTTTACAATCTTGTCTCGTCCCGTATAACCACGAGCGAGGCGGATGGCGGACATGGTGGCTTCTGTGCCAGAGCTGACCATGCGCACCATCTCCATGCTCGGTACCAGCTCGCAGACCTTGTCGGCCATTTCGGTCTCCAGCTCGGTGGGAGCACCGAAACTGAGTCCCTTGTTGATGATGGAGGCAACCGCTTCAATTACATCATGGTGGGCATGGCCCAGTATCATCGGTCCCCAGGAGCCGACATAGTCGATATAGCGATTGCCGTCAGGGTCATAGATATAGGGACCGGCAGCGCAGTCGACAAAGACAGGATCACCACCGACGCCACGAAATGCCCTGACTGGAGAATTGACTCCACCTGGGATGTGTTGTTGGGCATGGGTGAAGAGTTCCTCGGAACGGCTCATGTTTAATTCTCCTTCGGCTCGAATAGTGTTGTCAGCTTTTGGCAGGCCGCACGGATATCCGGTTGGCCGAAGATCCCGTGGACCACTGCCAGCATATCGGCGCCTGCTTCTACTAGCGGTGCGCCATTCTCCGGCGTTATACCGCCGATGGCAACCAGTGGCAGGGTGAGGGTGGTCTTAGCTTGCCGCAGCAGTTCAGGGGTTGCCTGAATCGCGTAGGGTTTGGTTAAAGAAGGGAAGAAGCGGCCGAAAGCCACATAATCGGCGCCTGCCTGGGCTGCTTTGTGGGCGAGATCCAGGCGGGTATAGCAGGAGATGCCAATAATGGCCGCTTCTCCAAGCTGTATTCTTGCATGAGAAAGATCTGAATCTTCACGTCCCAGGTGGACCCCATTGGCACCTACCGACTGCGCCAGGGTGACGTCATCGTTGATGATCAGGAGAGCTTGATGATGTTTGCACAGATCCATCAGTTGTTTCGCCAATGAGAGTTTCTCTACCTTATCAAGGCGTTTGTCCCGATATTGAATGATACGGCATCCACCGTGGAGTGCCTGTGCCACCTGATCCACAAGGCTGTTATCTGGGCAGAGTGTGCTGTCAGTAATAGCGTAGAGGCCTTGCAGGGTCTGTTGTCTATTCATTAGGCATTGAGGGCTGGCGTTTAAGTTGGAAGAGTCGGTCCGGCAAGGACTGACAGCGTCCGACGCGAAAGCCATGGCGTAGGCTTTTCCAGCTGTAGTCTAGTGCGTGTTGAACGGCCGTTCGAAGGGGTTCCCGGTGTGCCAAGTGGGCCGCGATGGCAGATGCCAACGTGCAACCAGAGCCATGGTACTCTCCTGGCAGACGTTGACAGATTGAGGTTACGACAGATTCATCCGGTATGAATAATCGGTGTGTGATTTTGCGATTAGTCAGCGCATCGTGCGTGCCGGTGATCAAGACAGAACCGGTCCCAAGACCAAGCAGGTAACGGGCACACTCCTCCATTGTGGCGCTTTCACTCTTGTTGCTGAGGCGTCGTGCTTCATGAGTATTGGGTGTTATGAGGTCGCAGAGGGGGAGCAATTCCTCACGCAATAGCCTCAGTATCTGCTCACCTGCCAGTTGGTTACCGCCCCCGGCAGCTAATACGGGATCCAGGATCACCGGGATTTTCGGATAGCTGTGTAAAATTCTGATGACTGCCTCTATGGCCTCAGGACTGCCCAACAGACCGATCTTAATGGCTGAAATATGCGTGTCTTCGAACATGACCACTGCTTGTGCAGTGATTGTCTCCGCTGCGATCGGGTGGAGTGCGAGTACATTGCAGCTATCCTGAACAGTCAGGCAAGTGACAATCGTAGCCGCATGAGCGCCATTGGCTGCAATCGCTTCGATATCAGCCTGGATGCCTGCGCCGCCGCAGGGGTCATGTCCACCGATGGCGAGTACCACGGGCAGGGTTGAGGATTCTTCTTGCATGGCAGAATTGTACCGGATTAGATCCGATCTGGGCCTGAAATTGAGCTTTTTACCTGTCAGATCGTGTGATTTGCCAAGGGATAAAGCTTGATTTGAAAAAAAGTGAAATACTTTTTATCAATCGCAATGGGTGGTTGGATTAAGGGTTTTTCCTAGGATTGAGGGCTATCGCTGCTAGAATCTAGGTTGAACGTCGCATGAGACGCCCGCAGTAAAGACAGATGCAGTCATAGGTTGAAGGCGCTCTAGGGGGCCTGAAACAGGACAAAGACCCTAAAATGACTGCGAGGGAAAGATCAATGAGTCCAAAAATACATGAGCTTGAGGCAGTGGCACGCCACTACTGTGAATTGGTTGAGAGCCTGCAGGAAGGTAAGACGCAATGGCTGGAGGAGGTGGCCTCTCTCTTACCCCGGCTACACGCGGCGGTCTCGGCGCTCAATCTGCCGAAGCCCGATATTTCTCACCACACGGTGGCGGACCTGGATGCCCGCTTCGAGCTATATACCCACTTACGTCAGTTGCTGGGTGACCGTGACAGCTATTGGATGGAGTACGATGTAGCAGGTGATGGTCAGACCATGAGCGGCAGCCTTGCCGATGACCTGACGGATATCTACTGTGAACTCAAGAGTGGCCTGAAGCTGCTTGATGCCCAACCACAAAAGGCCGTAGAGGATTGGCACAAGGGATTTCATCTCCACTGGGGACAGCATCTGCTGGATGCGGAGCGCCACCTCTACGATTTAAGCACGCGAAATCAACTGGTTTGCTGATCGGGAAGGCCTATAAAACCAACTAAAATTATATGTTAATTGGCCAAGCCAGGCGTTTTTTTGCTACCATTGCCATCAATTGACTAGCACTTAAGATTTATTAGGAGTGAGCGGGATGAATTCGAATGCCCTGACAGAAACAGACCTGACCCTGACAGCCATTGCCCAGACCAAGATGAGTGAGCTTTTTCAACAGGTTGAAGACAACATCGAGGGAGTCAGAGTCTTTGCAACCCCCGGCGGCTGCAGTGGAATCAGCTTTGGTATGACCTTCAGCGACGCGATCAACGACAACGACGGTGTGCTGGAATGCAGTGATTTCAAAGTGATCGTAGATGACGGCACGATGCAGTATCTGCGTGGCGTCGAGATTGACTTCGTCGATCGTGGTGACGGCAATGCCAGCTTCGTATTCAACAACCTGCAGCCTGTCGAAGGTGCTGCTGGTTGTGGCACTTGCGGTTCATCCTCAGGTGGTGGCTGCGGCTAACCGAAGCACTGAATAGTCTGACAAACCGCGCCAGGGAAACCCGGCGCGGTTTTTTCTTGCGTGCAGAATTTTGTCTGTATTAAGGTCGTGTCCATCATGAATTGTAATTACCTGGGGTTATACCGATGACTAGCCGCTCTGTTGACTTGCTGATTGTAGGTGCGGGTATCAGCGGTCTGGGAATGGCCCGTATGGCCAAGCGTCAAGGTCTCTCGCCTCTGGTTCTTGAGGCGAGTTCTCATCTCGGCGGTGCAATTCATACCCATTATTTCGATACACCCGACGGTCCTTTCTGGGCAGAGTTGGGTGGACATACCTGTTACAACAGCTATGGCAATCTGCTGGAGTTGCTGGAGGAGACCGGGCAGTTGAATACGCTGCAGGCCAAGGAGAAGCTCCGCTACAAAATACAGATAGGTGATCAGTTAGAGTCCATTCCGTCCCAACTCAATTTCCTTGAGCTGTTAGGAGTACTGCCGAGGCTGTGGATGAGTCAAAAGGCCGGGCGATCGGTGAGGGACTATTATGGTCGCATTATTGGCCGCCGAAACTATGCAAAAGTACTGGGACCAGCCCTGGATGCGGTGGTCTGTCAGCCAGCATCAGACTTTCCAGCGGATGCCTTGTTTCGCAAGAAGCCCAGACGCAAGGAGGTTCTACGCAGCTATACGGGACCGATGGGACTGCAGTCTTTTGTGGCAGGCATTGCTGCAGATCTGGAGATCCGGACTCAAACCCCGGTAAAGGCGATTGAAAAGGGTGACGCCGGCTACCGTGTATCGCTGCAAGATGACAGCCAGATTGAGGCTGCCCGTGTCGCTCTGGCCGTGTCGCCTGATGTGGCTGCGGAGTTGGTGCGGGATCTGATGCCGTCACTTGCATCCCGTCTGGATGAGATCGAGATGGCAGAAATCGAGAGCCATGCGGTGCTAGTGCGGGCTGGTGATACGCAATTGCCTGAAGTTGCAGGTATTATCGGGCATGAGGACGATTTCTTTTCTGTTGTTTCCAGGGATTTGGTGCCTCAGGCCGGTTATCGCGCCTTTACCTTTCATTTTCGTCCCGGCCGTCTGAGCGAGGAAGCTCGGTTGACACGCATCTGCAAGGTGTTAGGTGTGGACAGCTCAGCAATCATCTCCTCAGTCAGCCTCAATAATCGCCTGCCCGCGCTACGTCTGGGGCACGCCGATCGGATAGCGTGGGTTGATCGTCAGTTACAGGACCTCCCCCTGGGGTTAACGGGTAACTGGTTTCACGGGGTCTCTATTGAAGACAGCCTCGTCCGTACAGGTCAGGAATATAACAGGCTGATAAGTCAGTAGGTACTTACTTCTTCAGTGAGTCAGCCGGTCTGCCATCGTCCATGAAAAGTGATTTTAGCGTCTCCGCACGCTCCTCAGGCGAGCGTGTTTCCAGGGGCGGTTCCTTGTCGTTGCCAAAGAAGCGGCCGAGGCGATGAAATAACCGTTTTACAGCCCGCCAGATCTTGGGTAGCAGCCAAATCACAAACACCAGGAAGAGCACCAGGAAGAGGATAAAGGCCGTGGGATAGTTGAGTGCAGTCCAAAGTCCACCGATCACGGCCACGTCTTACGCTGATCGCCATGGAAGGCTGAAAGCCGAGGCGATTAGTCCCCGATAGGCGTAGGCGCGGTTGTATGGCCGTAATTGTGACTGTT
>JAHXHT010000095.1 GCA_025656435.1 Candidatus Thiodiazotropha sp. (ex Gloverina cf. vestifex)
CCCTAACAGTCACAATTACGGCCATACAACCGCGCCTACGCCTATCGGGGACTAATCGCCTCGGCTTTCAGCTTTCCATGGCGATCAGCGAGGGTACGTAGCTCACCTTCGTGGCGGGCGATCCACAATGCCATCGGCAACGTCAGGTCTTCAAGTGATTGACTCTGTGGTGCCATGTTCAGACTGCCTGCCACTGAGGAGAGGTCCGACAACAATTGGATGGCGTAGTCACCCAGCTCATTCAGGTCTATGTCGTGCTGGGAGAGGTCGGCGCTCATGTCGCCACGGGACTCAACGATAGTGAGTAGTTCCAATAGACGTAGCATCGCCTGCTCCAGCATGGCAGGTGAATGATCGGCGTTGTCTGCTCCACTGCCCGAGGCACGGCTCGCCTCGACGACCGCGGGTGCGCTGGATTCGAACTGTTGACCGATATAGTTGAGATCGAGACCGGGAAATAACATGGGGCGATTGTAGCAGGCACTCTTCAGAGCGTCTTCTTCGCTGTAACCACTTGAAATTGCAAACAGTTTCAATACGGATTTGTCGTAATCCGGTGTTTAAGTAGCCGTCTGTCGATATTCTCCCGCGACCGCGTAGGCGGTTAATGTATGGCCTGCTGCCAAATCGTGTGATTGCACCTGTCAGTCTGCGGCCGCTATGGGTACAATCCGCCCCCATGCTTAACCACTACGACCTGCATAGCCACTCCACTGCATCCGACGGCACGCTCTCGCCTGCGGCACTGGTGCGTCTTGCCGCCGAGGCTGGCGTTCGGGTACTGGCGCTTACCGATCACGACACCACGGCAGGTATCGCCGAGGCCAGACAGGCGGCCGAAGTATGTGGTTTGGAGTTGGTCCCAGGTGTTGAAGTCTCGGTCAGCTGGGGCAAGCAGACTGTACATATCGTCGGTCTGAAGGTGGATCCGGAAAACGAATCCCTTAAGTACGGACTGCAGGCACTGCGGGATTTCCGCAACTGGCGTGCCCAGGAGATTGGTCGCCGTCTGGAAAAAGCCGGTATTCCAGATGCTTACTCAGGGGCTTTGGCTCACTCCAACGGCATCCTCGTGAGCCGCACCCACTTTGCCCGTCTGCTGGTGGAGCGGGGTGTGGTGGAGGATGAGCGCAAGGTCTTCAAACACTATCTTGTGCAGGGCAAACCCGGCCATGTTCCCGGTGATTGGGCAACATTGGAAAGCGCTCTGGGGTGGATTCACGGTGCAGGCGGACAGGCAGTGATCGCGCACCCGGCCCGCTACAAGATGACCCGCACAAAACTGCGTACCCTTTTCGGTGAGTTTCGTGAGCTTGGCGGCGAGGCCATCGAAGTGGTTTCCGGTAGTCATGGCAGGGATGAGTGTATCTCAATGGCCAAACACACCAATGATTTCGGCCTGCTGGCTTCGGCCGGTTCTGACTTTCACTCTCCAGAGAATCCCTGGGTTGCGCTGGGGCGGCTGTCTCAGCTGCCTGGCGACTGCCGTCCGATATGGGCTGATTGGAGTGAATCGAGCGAGGCGCGTACCAGCCGTATGGCGGGTTGATCAGAGTTTCCCATGGCGCAGTTTTTTCAAATCCACCCGGACAATCCACAACCCCGTCTGATCAAACAGGCAGTGAGTATCATCCGTGAGGGTGGCCTGGTGGTCTATCCCACCGACTCCAGCTATGCTCTTGGCTGCCACATTGGGGACAAAGGGGCGATGGAGCGTATCCGGCGTATTCGTAAGGTGGGTGATGATCACAATTTCACCCTGGTCTGCCGCGACCTCACTGAGATCTCCCAATATGCCAAGATCGATAACCGGGACTACCGCTTATTGAAGAATCTGACCCCTGGACCCTATACCTTTATCCACAAGGCCACCAAGTTGGTGCCCAGGCGCTTGATGCATCCCAAACGTCGGACCATCGGCATCCGTGTGCCGGATAATGCCATTGTCAGCGCCTTGCTGGAGGGGCTGGCCGAACCGATCATGAGTACGACCATGATCATGCCGGGAGACGATATGCCGCTGACCGATCCCTATGAGATGCGCGACCTGCTGGATCACCATGTGGATCTGATCATTGATGGCGGCTATTGCGGGTTTGAGCCCACCACCGTGGTGGTGATGACCGAGGATGTACCAGAGGTTGTGCGAAGCGGCAAGGGCGATGCCTCGCTCTTCGAGGTATAATCCCACGATGGAAGGCCTTAGTCTGATTCAAAAACTGGCGATTTTCATTCTGCCGCTGGTTTTCGCCATCACCGTTCACGAAGCTGCACATGGCTGGATGGCCAAGCGTCTCGGTGACAAGACAGCAGAGATGCTGGGTCGCGTTACCCTCAATCCGCTTAAACACATCGATCCGGTGGGTACCATCCTGGTGCCCCTTGGACTCTACTTGATGACGGGTTTTATGTTTGGTTGGGCCAAGCCGGTGCCAGTCAATTGGCAGAACCTCAATCATCCCAAGCGGGACATGGGCCTGGTGGCATTGGCGGGGCCGGGTGCCAATCTGGTGATGGCTCTGATCTGGGCGATTGCGGTCTACATTGGCGCCATGAGTATGGAAAGCTACGATTGGGTTGCCTTGCCTCTTTTATTAATGGGCGTTGCCGGTGTTTTGATTAATTCGGTGCTGATGGCGCTCAATCTGCTGCCTATCCTGCCCCTCGATGGGGGCAGAGTGTTCTACTCGGTGCTGCCACAGAAGCAGGCCCAGATCTACTCACGTATGGAGTCATTTGGCCTTATCATCGTTGTGTTGTTACTGGTGACCGGCCTGTTGGGTGTTATCCTCTGGCCTGTGGTAGGTTTGACCATTGCGGTATTACCTGCCAGTGATATCGTCACACAGTTGATTCCCGTGATTCTCAGTCCCTCAAGGAGTTAATTTTGGATCAGTCTTCCCAGACATCCCGCGTGCTGTCCGGCATGCGTCCCACCGGCCGGTTACATCTCGGTCACTACCATGGTGTCCTGAAAAACTGGGTCGAGCTGCAGCATCAGCACGAGTGCTTCTTCTTTGTTGCCGACTGGCATGCGCTGACGACCCATTATGACGATCCCAGCATGATTCCCTCCAGTATCTGGGACATGGTCATCGACTGGCTGGCGGCCGGTGTCGATCATGAATCCTCGACCCTGTTCGTGCAGTCGCTGGTGCCCGAACATGCAGAACTCCATCTCCTGCTCTCCATGATTACACCGCTGGGTTGGCTGGAGCGGGTGCCAAGCTACAAGGATCAGCAGGAGAAACTCAAGGAGAAGAATTTGGCCACTTACGGATTCCTCGGCTATCCGTTATTACAGTCGGCCGATATCCTCATCTATCGTGCCGCCCAGGTGCCGGTGGGCGAGGATCAGGTTGCCCATGTAGAGCTGACTCGCGAGATCGCCCGCCGCTTTAACCATATTTATGGCCGGGAGCCCGGTTTCGAAGAGAAGGCGGAGGCCGCCCGCAAGAAGATGGGTAAGAAGGCTGCGAAGCAGTTCGATCAATTGCGCCGTGCCTATCAGGGGCAGGGCGATGACGAGGCCCTGGTGACCGGCCACGAACTGCTGGAGAAGCAACAGAATATCAGTGTCGATGAACGGGAGCGACTGCTGGGCTACCTGGAAGGCAGCGGCCGGCAGATTCTGACAGAACCTCAACCCCTGTTGACCAAGGCCTCCAAGATGCCGGGACTGGATGGTCAGAAGATGTCCAAGTCCTACGGCAACACCCTCTCGCTCAGGGAAGATCTGGGCGATGTGGAGACGATGATCAAACGCATGCCTACCGACACCAACCGGGTACGGCGGAATGATCCGGGTGACCCGGAAAAATGTCCGGTCTGGCAGTTCCATCTGGTCTACTCCGACGACGCCACCAAGCAATGGGTGCAGGAAGGATGCCGTTCCGCAGGTATAGGATGCCTGGACTGTAAAGCGCCGGTAATCGAGGCGGTGGTCGCGGAATTGAAACCCATACAGGCACGTGCGGCTGAATTCGAAGCCCAGCCGGAGCTGGTCCAAAGGATTATCCGTGAGGGTTCCGAAAAGGCCAGAATTGTCGCCCAGGAGACGATGCGGGAAGTTCGTCAGTCCATGTCTCTCGATCTCTCCTAAGGTCTCACTATGGAACAGACGGAAACACATCCCCATCACCATCCGGAACAGGAAGAAATGCCCTTCGCGATCGTGATGGGCGAGCCACTGGCGACACCGCCGACGGATCTCTATATTCCGCCGGATGCCCTGGAGGTGTTTCTCGATGCCTTCGAAGGCCCTCTCGATCTGCTGCTCTACCTGATACGGCGGCAGAATCTGGATATTCTCGATATCCCTATTGCCGACATCACCGATCAGTATGTCCAGTACATCGAGATGATGAAGGATATGCGCCTTGAGTTGGCGGCGGAGTATCTGGTCATGGCGGCGATGCTGGCGGAGATCAAATCCCGTATGTTACTGCCCAGGCCGCCTTCTGAAGAGGAAGAGGGCAATGATCCCCGGGCCGAGTTGATTCGCCGTCTGCAGGAGTACGAGCGTTACAAGCAGGCGGCAGAGGATCTGGATGGCCTGGAGCACATGACCCGCGACAACTTCCAATGCCATGCTGAACTGGTGGAGCGTCACGTCGAGGCGCGTGATCCCGATGTGGATATGCGGGAAATCCTGCTTGCCCTGAAAGACGTGATGCACCGGGCGGATATGTTCACCAGTCACCGGGTTGAGAAAGATGCGCTCTCGGTACGAGAGAAGATGTCGCTGGTGCTGGAGCGGGTCAATAGCAAAAACTATATCCCTTTTACCTACATGTTCGATATTGGTGAAGGCCGTCTGGGCGTGGTGGTGACTTTTTTGGCGGTGTTGGAACTGCTCAAGGGGTCGCTGTTGGAACTGGTGCAGGCAGATGCCTTCGCACCCATTCATATAAAAGCGATAGCTGACTGATATGTCATCCGAAGATAAATTGAAACAGATTGTGGAGGCTGCTCTACTGGCGGCCGGCAGGCCACTCAGCCTGGATCAACTGCTGGCCCTGTTCGAAGAAAAAGAACAGCCGGAGAAGAAACAGTTGCGGGAAGTGCTCACTGACCTGATAGAAGATTACCAGGGTCGGGGTATCGAGGTTGTCGAGGTCGGTAGTGGATTCCGTATTCAGGTGAGTGCCGGTCTCTCCCCCTGGGTCTCCCGCCTGTGGGCCGAGCGGCCGCCAAAATACTCTCGAGCCCTCTTGGAAACACTGGCCTTGATCGCCTACCGTCAACCCATCACCCGGGGTGAGATTGAGGATGTTCGTGGCGTCAGTGTCAGCACCAATATCATCAAGACGCTCACCGAACGGGAGTGGGTGCGGGTGGTTGGGCATCGCGATGTGCCAGGCAAGCCTGCGCTCTATGCCACCACCAAGGAGTTTCTCGATTACTTCAATATGAAAAGCCTCAATGAGCTGCCGACCCTTGCAGAGATTCGTGATCTCGAATCGATCAACCGGGAACTGGAGTTAAGTAATCCTGACAAACCGGATGAGCAGGATGCTGAAAGTGAAAGTGATGCCGAGACGGATGAACAAGGTGCTGTACGAGAATCGGATCAACTGACTGATGAGGCCGAGATGGCTGAAGATTCCACAAATGATGCGCCGATGGATATCTCTGCGAATCCCTCATCAAAAGAGGAAACGGCTGAGCTGGCATCAAATGACAATATCATCGAATTCGAACCTGAATTGAAGCCGAAGTCCAATGAGCAAGACTAGCCCCCCCGCAGGCGAGCGGTTGCAGAAGGTGCTGGCCAATGCCGGCATGGGCTCCCGCCGAGAGATCGAAGGCTGGATCAGTGCCGGCCGGGTCGAGGTGAACGGTAATGTTGCCCAACTGGGTGTGCGGGTGATGCCCAGCGACGACATCAAAGTGGATGGCCGCAAGATCTCCTTTCGACGTCTCGAACCGCCTGAGCGGGAAGTGATGGTCTACAACAAACCCGAAGGCGAACTGGTTACCCGAAAAGACCCTGAGGGACGCCGGACTGTGTTTGAACGCTTGCCGAAACTCAAGCATGGGCGCTGGATACCGGTTGGGCGTCTCGATATCAACTCTTCGGGCCTGTTGTTATTGACTACCGATGGCGAGCTCGCCAATCAGCTGATGCACCCCAGTCAACAGGTGGAGCGGGAGTACGCCGTCCGTGTAATGGGGCAGGTGACTGAGGAGCAACTCGAACAACTGGTCAACGGTGTCGAATTGGAAGATGGCCCAGCCCGCTTTGAAGAGATTGTTGAGTCCGGTGGTGAAGGCATCAATCGCTGGTACCACGTGGTGATCATGGAGGGTCGTCAGCGGGAAGTACGACGCATGTGGGAGGCGGTCGGCGCCAAGGTCAACCGACTCAAACGAGTGCGCTACGGCAGTGTGATGCTCGAATCGGCACTGAAAGTCGGGCGCTGGCGCTACCTGTCTGATAAAGAGATTGATGAGCTGTTACAGACGCTGGGTCTGAAGGCTGAAAAAAAGAAGCGTTGGGACAAGGCACCTGGCCAGAGGAAAGAGAGAAGCCCCAGACAGCGGGCCTCATCCGAAGCCAAGCCCAGCAAACCTAAACGAGCTGACGCCTCACGGGGAAAACAGCAGCAGGCTGAACGCGACCGCCCATCTACGTCCAAGCGACCTCAAAGTAAGGGTCGAGGTCGGGGGAAACAGGATACAGATAAGGCCGCTAACCCATGGGCCAAGAGTCGGCCTGGAAGCAAGCGTCGCCGGTGATTTCTGGCAGAGAGGTGTTGGAGGCGATCTACCGGCAGCTGTTCGATCACTACGGTCCACAGCATTGGTGGCCAACTCAGACACCCTTCGAAGTGATGGTCGGGGCCGTGCTGACCCAAAACACAGCCTGGAATCATGTCGAAAGGGCTATTGAAAATCTCCGTCGAGCAGACCTGTTGGATCCTGCTGCGATTTCTGCAGTCAAACAGCCCGTACTTGTCGAATACCTGAGACCGGCCGGTTATTTCAATGTTAAGGCGAAACGTCTACAAGCGTTGTCCCAATTTCTACTCAACCGTCCGGGACTTGAAAAGTTGGAGACAGCAGAGCTCCGGCAGCAACTGTTGTCGATCCATGGTATTGGGCAGGAAACCGCTGATGACATCCTGCTCTATGCTTTCCAGCGACCGGTGTTCGTCATTGACGCCTATACGCGTCGCCTACTCGGTCGTTTAGGTGTGATGGATGAAAAGGCATCCTATGAGGTACTCAGCAGTGGATTTGAAAAGGCGCTAAGATCTGATACCCAGCTATTCAATGAGTATCACGCGTTGATTGTGGTACATGCGAAACATGTCTGCCGCAAAAAGCCGAGCTGTGAGACATGCTGTCTCAGGCAGTGTTGTGATTACAGTGATAACCTCTAAGCTGCCGATACCACACGATTTCGCCCGCTGTCCTTGGCCTCGTAGAGAGCCGCATCAGCACGCTCAAAGAGGTTGCTCGAATCTTCCTGCGGATTCAAAATGGCGACACCCAGACTCAGTGTGACTTGATCATCTTTGAGTGAAGGAATCTGCATCGATGCCACGTTCTGCCGAATACGTTCGGCAAGCAGTGTGGCGCCACTCATGTCGGTGCCGTTTAAAATGATGGCGAACTCCTCTCCACCATAACGGTAGAGGGCATCGCTGGATCGAATAGTCTCTTCAATATTCTGTGCCACCTGCTTCAACACATCATCACCGATGATATGGCCGTAATTGTCGTTAACACGCTTGAAGAGGCCGATATCCAGCACGATTAGTGAAAGATCGCTCTCCTTACGGCGGTTATACTCGATTTCGCGGCTGAAGTTGCTGTCAAAAGCGGTGCGGTTCTTGACCCCTGTCAGTGAATCGATGAAGGCTGACTTGATGGCATCCCGATAGAGCAGGGCATTGCGTAATGGGTAGAGGAGCGCGGCCAGCAGGTTTTCGATCTGTTGGATCTCCGGTTCACGAAATTTTCTGCCACGAGTCAGGGAGATTGCACCCAGATCGGTATCGAGCACGCTGAGGTCGTAGTTTAATTTGTTTCTACCGGCGCGTTTGCCGAATTTCAATGCCAGGTCTTGATCGGCAGTCTGGTAGCGAAGCGTATCGTAATCGAACTGCGACTGCATAACCTGGGCAAAAAGCTCAATGAGACTTTCCAGGTCGAGTGTCGTCTGCAGCTTTCCGCTGAGTTCCATGATGAGACCAAGGGTCCCATTATCGGTAACAACGCTAGGGAAGCTCTGAACGAATCGTTTGTCAGCGAACGTTTCCTCTCGCTTGCTTCAAAACTGCCATGAGCGAAGAAAAACAGTGCATT
>JAHXHT010000096.1 GCA_025656435.1 Candidatus Thiodiazotropha sp. (ex Gloverina cf. vestifex)
CTACATCGTTCCCTAACAGTCACAATTACGGCCATACAACCGCGCCTACGCCTATCGGGGACTAATCGCCTCGGCTTTCAGCCTTCCATGACGATCAGCGGAAGTGAGTTAAGCAGTACCAACAAGGGACTTAAATCCAGCCTCTCAAGCCTCAGTGATAAAGACACCGATCTCACGACCAGGGTTTCAGCAGCCTATCAGCAGTTGGGTGAACTTGATGCTTCCTATCAATCGCTCACAGACAAATCAGCCAGCATCAGTGGTGAAATAAAAACCATCTCGAAAGCAATTAACGAGATCAGCACGAAAACTGATGCGGACATCGACACCCTTAGCGATGGTTATCAACAACTGATTGTAAGAACCGAAGAGCTGGCGCATAAATCAAAACTGACCACCCAGAATCTCAACAAGAGTATCAAGGCCAACGCCAAAGCTTTGAAAGAGATAGAACAGAGCCTGCTTTCAGAGATCGATGGCGTGGACAAAAGCAGTCAGGCACGGGATGAATCTCTCAACGAAACCACTAAGGTACTTGAGGACAATCTCAACAAGGCAGAGGATGAGATCCGTACCAGTCAGGCAAAACTGCTGAAAATGCAGGCGGTTGATCAGGCTCTCGAAAAGCGGTCTCTGGCTTTGGAAACCACTGCTGCGGAACTGACCAAAAAAAGCCGAGAGCTCTCAAGGTCAACGACTGCACTCAATCAAAAAACCAGCCAACTGGCAGAGGCGATTGAAGCACTCCAAGTCGCCACAGAGGAACACAAAGGCCTGATCGTCAATTTACAGGATCGTGCAGAAAGGACTGCCAATGCATTGTTTGCCCTGATCATGCAGGAGAAACGCCACTTCCGCTTGCTGGGCGGTGCACTGGCCCTCTTTCTGCTGGCGTTTATCGGCTTTATGTTTTATCAGAATGCTAACTGGGAAAGCGAAACAGCCAACAACGCCTCCCTGCAAGCCGGGTTGAACAGTGTAAGTGACAATCTCGCTGTGACAGACAATGATGTGGCACGTGTCAACAACCGTGTCACTGAGATGCACGAGCAGATTGTTGCAACCGACACTTCCATGCAGACAGAGATCTCCGATATCAATGACAAGCTCGCTACCATCGGCGACCAAGTGGAGAGTCTGGATGGTCGGATGAACAACATCCGCCCACACAAAACCTTTGGCAATGGCAACGTCATTCATGGCTCGGAATGGCTGGCGGTACAGGCAGCCGGGCAATATGTCATCCATCTGGCAACAGTCAGCGAAAAGCAGGAACTTTACAAACTGGCTGAGCGCTACAGCCACTATTTGAAAGACTACATGGCCTACCTGCCGGTTGACGTCAACGATTCCCAACGCTTTGCTCTGGTTTACGGACAGTTCAACACTGAGGCAGAAGCCACATCAGCCATGTCTCGTATGCCGCGCTATATAGAGCGTCAACGTCCATCGGTTCATCAGATGGGTACTGTCCAGCAATATCTTGTTGATGGTTCCTAACTTAACGATTTAAACCCCATTAAGGAATGGCTATCAACGCAGGCACTGGAGTGAATATCCACTCCGGTGCCATCAGACACAGCGACGGATGAACTTGTACATGCAGAGTTCTGTGGGTTCCATCATCAATCGGGTAAAAAATCCAGTATGCAGGTACACCTCGTTTTACTTGTCTTGCCCCAATAAAAGAAATGACTGGCTGTGGCTAGCCCATCTGACCCAGTAACAGGTCATGACAATGTTGGCTCAAACCCCGTAAAGTGAATCGCGCAGATAGCTTTTGAAATGTTTCATTACCGGTTTGGGAATGGTCTCTTCCGCAAATAGACGTAACTCATGTATCCGATCATTTGAGTAACTGCCACTCATCTTCAGCGCTTCATCGATATCCTTGTGAATCGACACATCAAACAGCAATCCCTTTTTTTCTCTAACCACGCTGTAAACAGCCATCAACGCCATTTGCTCCTCTGGTACAAGTTCACATTTGTTGTCCAGAATCCTCAACATCACAGCGGTGACACAATCTACCTGAAGGGGATCGAGCGGTGCCGTTTCAGCCCACAGGGCTGCAGGATGGGGAGCTTCGATGGCTATCTGAAGGTTCATGTACTTTAACCATGTCCAGTCTATGGGGACAGATGACAGATCTACCGGTTTCCTCGAGAAATCATGCATACACTCCAGCGACGTCCTTCTGTACCGATTACGATTAGTAGTCAAAGGCTGTCACTTTGCTTTGCCCGATTCAAGGAAGAAGCGGGTATTATACCATGCTACCGTATATATATACCCAATCTGACAAATCTTCACATCAATCCAATAAAAAATATCGTCCACATGAGCAAGAGTCATTCGCTCATCACCATTTTCTCCACTCCGGTATTGGATGAACACAGATAAAACGTGGCTTATGAATGCTCAAGATGCCGACCTACAAAGGTAAAACGACAGTTAAGAATTGAGATATTATCGTTCCGCTCTAGCAAATTGATTTGTATGAGTACGTATTATCTATCCGAAAAATGATGGCAAACCGACTATGTCCTGAGGACAGAGTGAGTCAGCAACGAGTCATTTTAGGGGAGTAAAAAAAAGGGCAATGGTCGATCATGAACTCGAGACGTTTCATTTTTCAAGGAAGCCAGCGCCAGACTACCTGACGCTGACTTCTGTTATCTACCAATAAGAGAAGAACTTTATTAAGAGCCTTTTTTAATTTTCTGAGATACCTTTTGTGTTGAACGATAAAAACGGCCTAGCGCCTTATCTCTCGCACGCTTCTCCGTCAAGCTGGCACTGTTCAATAACTGTTCTCGCATCAGCCTGTGATAACTCCTCAAACGCCGTTTGTCCATGTTGCCGTTATCGATGGCCGCCTTAACCGCACAGCCTGGCTCATTGTCATGATGGCAATCCGAAAACCGGCAGCTCTTGGCCAGCTTGTTGATATCGGCAAAGGTCTCCTTTACACCCTGTTCGCAATCAAACAGCTGTAGCTCCCGCATACCCGGCGTATCCAGCAATATGCCGCCGGCGGGCATGAAGTGAAGCGAACGCATTGTGGTTGTGTGTCGACCCTTGCCGTCATCTTGCCGAATCGATGCTGTGGCCTGTACCGAATTACCCAACAGCGTATTCACCAGGGTCGACTTGCCGACGCCGGAAGAGCCGAGCAGTGCAACGGTTTTACCCGTGCGGCACCAAGTCTCCAAACTATTGACACTATCCGCGTCGAGTCCGTTGACCACCTCGACACTCAGCAACGGATCCAGTGACTGAACCTGGCTGATATAGACAGTGGGATCATCACAGAGATCCGCCTTTGTCAGTACCACCACAGATTCAACACCGGCTTCAGCAGACAGGGCAAGGTAGCGCTCGATACGATTCAGATTGAAATCTTCATTGAGCGAACTCACCACAAACAGTGTATCCACATTGGCAGCGATGAGTTGTGCTACCATCTTGGTGCCCGGTGCTTTACGTGAGAATAGGGATAACCGCTCAAGCGCTTGGTAAAACCGTCCTTCACTGTCGAGTACAATCCAATCGCCGACGGTCAGATCCGGCATACTTGCAGTGATCGGCAGACTTTGGTTGCCCTGCTCTGTCGCAACATCGATCATCGATCGATGCCGTCCAAAGACGCGGCCCATGGTGAACTGTTCCCATGCCTCCAGGGAGAGTTGTTGTTGAAAAAAGGGTGACCACCCCAATCGGGAGAGTGAATTCGTTGTAGACATAAGAGCCCCTGACGCCTATTCCGCGTCTCAATAAAACGATATCTTGGGGCATGTGCCCCGGCTCAAAAACCGGGCAGAAAAATCATGTGGAGCTGATTAGCAACTCGCTGCCCGGAAGGTGTTGACTACAAACATGTCTACCCTCCAGTCTTAATTGGTTAGATGTGCACAAAAAAGTAGCAGAACGCTATCGGCATATCAACCGTTGATATGTATATGTCTGACTAGAGAAGTCACTACCTATCATCTTTGTGACCACTTTAGTACTTCAGTGGTCAAGCCGCATAGCATTCGAGCGCTTAAATCCACATAACTGGGACATTTCCCAATGGCAGCTATGATACTAGCGAATGACGCGATAGAGTCGTGCCCTACCGAATTTAAGTATTATTGAACCAACGCGCTAATAATACAGACCGATAGGAATTACCCAGCTATCGCTTTCGCTGCTGTTCCTGCTCAGCACGCAAACTGTTCACCAACTGCTTGGTCTGGCGCAGCGATCCTGCAGACTCCGCCCCCACCGGGAAACCTTGCTCTCGCAGACTCCTGAAGGCACGATCCAAATCATCACCGAGAGGTATCGTTGGGTATAGGCGTTCGTCATGATCCGGAATACGAATCACCTCCCCTTCCGGGATATCAAGAATCCAGTCTGCACATTCAACCTCAACGATCTCGACAGAAGAGAAAGATTTGATAGACTCCCAGCGATACGGATGCCTCACATTAGGATATTCCGCAAGCTTGCTACCATCTAGCCCGATGAGACGTCGAATCTCACGCAGTCGCGCTTCAACCTTGTCGGTGATTTCCTGTATTGAGCCAAGCAGATCAGCCATGTCGGCAGCTGAGAAGATGTCACCAAGAACAGGTGGTATAACCGACTCAGCAGCCATCAGACCAATATCCACCAGACCCGCAACGACACCTGAGATAGGATTATGGTAGTTGGCAAGTGCGTTCAGTGTTGCGTCGTAGAGAAACCGGATGGCAAACTGCTCGGCCTGTCGCAACCCGTTGACATCGACACGAAGAAACAGACAGAGGGTCCCTGTACGGATAGTGATTTTTTGATCGTAAACACAATACTCACGTATCTGATAACAGTGCCCATCCTGATGCGCATAACGCATTTCTATGACAACTGAACTCAGATTGGGATCAATCTCTGTGTGTTCATCGGCATTTTTCCATTTGCTATCGACCCAGAAACGGGTTAACCACGCCGGTAGATTAAACTGATCGCGAGCCTGTTGGCGGTTTTCGTTGTAGTGATCAAATACGATTTCGAGATAATCCATCGTCTTCTCTCCCAATCTGTCAACGCATCTAATCAGCAGTGGATCGACGCTGAAGGGCGCTTTAATCCATTAACTACTAACCATTGCACCAACTCTTATGCTTGAGATCTTGGCACTAAACACACACAGACTTACTCTGAAGAAAAATTCAGTATTGACCAACCTGATTTAATCATTTGTGAAGCGTTAGAAAAAGTATAGGCTACAAAAATAATCTCATAGCCTATGCACCGAAGCCGGTTCTTTACTCGAAGGCCGCTGCTTCGCTCTGTAAATAGGCCTGATGAGCATTACGACCGGACAGCATAGCGAAATCAGCAAGCGCTTCCCAAGCTGTTTGATCAAAGGAACCAATGGTATCTTGCAAGTCTCTGCCCTCTTCCACAGCGAGATCCATATGCGCCTTAAGAGCTGTCAGGTAGTTGTGTGTAGAGTGATCGAAAACTGACAACTGACCAGGCTCACCGTGTCCTGGTACAAACTGGGCATCACCGAATTGTCTCAGCTTTTCGTATGCATCAATCCAACCTTGGATATGACTTTTAGAGAGAATGGAAAGCATGCGGCCACGGTAGAGTACATCACCGGCAAAGACTAAGGCATTGGCATCCACCACAACCACAAGACTGCCGGGAGTATGAGCATCTCCAACTGGAATGACCCGTAATTTAATGTTACCTAAATCCAGTGAAGTCTCATCATTGACGACAACGGTGGGAGTACCTGGGATCACGACACTATCCGGTTCAAGTCCAAGCACGCTCTCGACTGTTGAGGCAAATGATTGGCCTTCGGCTGCGATACGTGGAAGTGCACCGGCAGCGGTGACGATCTCTGCGCCATTACGCCGAAACGTTGGGTTACCCATAATTCGATGTGCCTGGGAATTGGTATTAATCGCATATTTAACAGGGCGGTCAGTAACCGTCCGAATATGGGCAAGCATGCTCTCTGCCATCGCTTCCCCATATCCCGTATCGATCACCGCAACGGCATCATCACCGACAACAAATCCAAGATTCATGCGAAAGCCGTTATTCTCCTTGGTAGGAGGTCCGTATGGACCGATCCAGGCCCAGGTATGATCTGAGATCTTTTTAGGAGACGGCAGGATATCGCCTGCCATGGACAGGCCGGATATCAATAATAGAATCAGGCTAATGGTGATACGGAACATCGACATCTCCTCTTACAGTGGCCAGCTATCATGGTATTCTTAGATTGTAAGCGACAACAAAATATTTCATCTCTTGCTTTCGAAGGGGAAGAGACAAACAGATACAGTCTGCTCAACTATCTGATAGTATGACAGTGGGTTGTTGACAATACGAATATAGGTGCCACATGAGCCTTAAAAAGGATGGCTGCATTGTTAAGTGTGAGCATTGCCAATGTGTCTCAAATGACGGCAGCGGCGGTTTTGATGTAAAAGTACCCATCTGCTCCGATAAAGACGGAATATCCGGTACTGCGCGACTACATTGTGTCGTCTCTCCAGAGCACCACCAAGTTGAGTTAACGGATTGGGAAGATGATGAGAATCACCCCGTCCTCCCACCCAATTCAGTTCGCCAGCGATTATCTTCTACACTCAACTTTGTTGCTGATCACAGAGTATGTGGAAACCAGAAAATCTGCCCCTTAGCGATTATTCAGATCGTCGAAAAACAGCATGGCCGGTGAAGGATTTCAATTACTGGATACACATTACGACTGTTTTCGCAGAAAATTACGTATCAGAATTCTCTCATGTAATACCAACCAGTCGTACTGAACCGTGAGAAACATCAGGTGTCAGGGAAGCTGTTAAACGACTAAATATTGACACAAATAACAATCATTTCCTAGACATCGACGTCATCAAAATCATACCGGAGGAGGTTTGATAACTTATCGGGGTCAGAAGATCAGTACCTTATCTGCATCCAATGTGCGCTGCGCCAACTCATTCATGCTACTGCGTGCAGCGCCTTCGACAATCTCCGCGCCACTTAAGCCTCCTGCATCCATACAGGTTCCGCAAAGTATAACCTGGCCTTTACGGATCACAGACTTGAGCATCAGTTCGATATTGTAGAATCCTTGGGGTACTTGCTGGCCGTGCTTTGCACAAATCACAGCATCCGCCATTAAAAACAGAGTAACAGCAGCATCTTTCTTTAACAGGGCCTTGGCCAATCGCAAGCCATTATAGCTTCGCTCGGTTCCGTAGGGAGGATCATTCAGTATCACGAGAATATCCATTGCTTACTCCTAAGTTCGAGTCATGATTGAAACAAACCAAATACAGATTCCAACTGTTGCGTATTCACCAGCGCCGATTGATCGTGTACTCACCAAGTTCACGTACGAACGGGAGCATCAACATCCCGGGAAGCCTGTCTACCTGTTTGGGGTCGCGAAAGCCCTCCAGGCCAATCTCCATTTCCGTATGCCCTTCCGGAAGCTGCGCCACATATGTTCCGAACAGGCGATCCCACCAAGGCAGATTGAAACCAAAGTTAGAATTGGTCAGGGGAGCATGAACCGAATGGTGTACTCGGTGCATATCCGGGGTAACGACAAAGAGCCGAAGCACCCGGTCGATCTTTTTCGAAATGGTGATATTGCCGTGATTGAACATCGCGGTGGCATTGAGTAATACCTCGAATATCACCACCGCCACCACGGGTGGTCCCAAAACCATGATGGTGGCAAATTTAATCAGCATCGAAAGAATTATTTCGATGGTGTGAAATCTTGCACCCGTCGTGACATCATAATCGAGATCGGCATGATGCACGCGATGTAAACGCCAAAGTACCGGTATAGCGTGGACCATCACATGTTGTAGGTAAATCACGAAATCCATCACTATCACTGCCACCACAACAGACAGAGTGAAAGGTAGATCAGCGTTATTGAGAACACCCCACCCTCTCTGCTGGGCAATGACGGCCACGCCTACCGCTGCGGCCGGAAACAGAATACGCAGGATAAAACTATTGAGAAATACAAGCCCAAGATTATTGGCCCAGCGTATCCCTTTGGAGACCATAAGCTTTCGTCGTGGGAAGAGAATTTCCCACACCGCGATAATGGCAAATATACCGAAGAAAAACCCCAGGCGAATGGGCAGTTCATTCCCGAGAATCCAATCTGACCAGCTCATAATCAACCCTCCTCCACCGCTGATCGCCATGGAAGGCTGAAAGCCGAGGCGATTAGTCCCCGATAGGCGTAGGCGCGGTTGTATGGCCGTAATTGTGACTGTT
>JAHXHT010000097.1 GCA_025656435.1 Candidatus Thiodiazotropha sp. (ex Gloverina cf. vestifex)
ACACCCTACACCCTACACCCTACACCCTACACCCTACACCCTACTTATTGATCAATAGTTGTGGGGCGTGGCTTGGTGTACCAGGAAGAAGGTAGATCGCTGCGAAAGACTCTCGGCAGGAAAGATGTCACCTCTCAAAACGGCAGCTAGCCAGAGAGCGAACGAATCTGCCTGGAATCGTTCATAATCGTTAAGTATGACTGAACAGCAACAGACACCCGCCGAACCCCCTACGCCACGACAAACTTATCGTTTGAGCATCGACGGTATGAGCTGTGGTCACTGTGTGTCCGCGGTAGAGAAGGCAGTTTCGACGGTGCCGGGTGTTGAATCGGTCGAAGTCGATCTGGAGAACAACAGCGCAGAGGTAGTTGGCGGTCTCCCCCATGCGTCGATCGAGGCGATCAAGCAGGCGGGCTACGAGGCCAGACCTATTGCCGAGGTTCCGCAGAGCTGTCCGGTTTCCGATCCTGTCGAATCGATAACCCAGGAGGTTGTCGAGCAGGATCTTGCCGACAGCTATCTGCTGGCGGTCGATGACATGACCTGCGCCAGTTGTGTTTCTGCAGTGGAGCGCGCTATTCGCACCGTGGCAGGTGTGGAGGCTGCATCGGTCAATTTAGTGGAGAAGCGGGCACAGGTGGTGGGTGGTGATCCCCGTGCGGTGGTCAATGCGGTGATCGATCAGGGCTACGATGCCCGCCTCATCGAGACATCCCAGGCCAACGATAATTTACTGTTGCAGATCAATAGTCTACCTGTCGATGAGCAGGAAGCTATCTTGAAAAGTGTACTGGATCGCTTGGATCCCTCAGCAGAATATAGCCAGACGGCTGACAACTGGGAGGTCGATACAACCGTCCATCCGGCAGACTTGCTAATTGGTCTGTCGGAGGCAGGTTGTCAGGCCAGCCTGCAGGAGCGGTTTACCGATCCTTATGCGGAAGAGGCAGCTTCTGCTGCCGCAGAGGTCAGGCGCTCTTGGCAACGGGCATTGCTGGCAGGGATGGTCGGTGCCGGTCTGATGGTGGCCGAAATGGGCGGTCATACGCCGGCACTGGTGTCGGCAGGCGGTCAGGGATTCTGGCTCGCCATCGCCATGATCACACTCTTTGTCATGGGGTTTAGCGGCGGGAATTACTATCGGGGTGCCTGGAAGCAGGCCAAACACCTATCGGCCAATATGGACAGTCTGGTTGCTCTGGGTACCGGTGCTGCCTGGCTATCCTCCCTGGCCATTGTGCTGCTGCCTGATGGCTCCCTGCTGCGTGGAGAGAAGCTCTATTTCGATGTCTCGGTGCTGATTCTGGCATTTCTCCAGTTCGGACATGTACTGGAAACCCGGGCCAAGCGAACCACCAGTGAGGCGGTGGGCAGCCTGGTGGGGTTGGCGCCCAAGATCGCCTCTGTGGTGCGGCAGGGCAAAGAGGTGTTGCTGCCCGTGTCGCTGCTGCAGGTCGGCGATAAGGTCCGGGTGCGCCCCGGTGAGCGGATCGCCATCGATGGAGAGGTAGTCGACGGCCAGGCGAGCCTTGATGAATCGATGTTGACCGGTGAATCGATGCCGGTGGAGAAGCGTACGGGTGACAGTGTGACCGGCGGTACCATCAACCGTAGCGGTACACTGTTCTTCCAGGTTACGCGTCTCGGTGACGAGACTACGCTGGCGCACATTATCGCCATGGTGCGCCAGGCACAGATGAGCAAGCCACCCATTGGGCGGTTGGTGGATAAGATCTCCTCGGTTTTCGTGCCGATCGTTATCCTGATTGCGCTGATCACGTTCGGTGTCTGGCACCTGGTCGGACTCGAACCGCAGATGCCCTATGCCCTGACGGCAAGCATAGCGATACTCGTGATCGCCTGTCCCTGTGCGCTGGGATTGGCCACGCCGATTGCCATTATGGTGGGTACCAGCCGGGCTGCTCAATTGAATGTACTCATTCGCAACAGTGAGGGATTGCAGAGCGCCAGCCGATTGACTCATCTGGTGGTCGACAAGACAGGCACCCTGACGCTGGGACGACCCAAGGTCACAGCCCTGCATACGGCCTCGGGTGAAGCGGTAAACGATCTAGTCTATTTTGCGGCCAGTGTGGAGTCTGTCTCTTCTCATCCACTGGCTGAGGCGATCCTCGATCATGCCCGTGAGCACGGTGTTGAACCTGCTCTGGTAAAGGATTTCCGCTCACTCGACGGGCAGGGAGTCGAAGGACGGGTTGATGAACATCTTGTCCAGTTGGGTGGAAAGCAATATCTGAAAGCATTGGGCATTGATCCTCCAGAGGTATTAGCCCGGCAGGCGGAGGACGAGGCTGCGCTGGCAGGTACACCGGTCTGGTTGATGATAGACGGGGAACTGAAGGGGCTGATCATCCTTAAGGACCCCCTGCGTTTTGATAGCGAAAAAGCCGTTGATTCCTTGTCAAAACAAGGTGTTAAGGTGGTTATGTGCACAGGAGATAACCAGGCGACCGCTCAGGCGGTGGCGCAGTCGCTGGGTATCGTCGATATCCATAGTGAGGTACTGCCTTCGGAAAAGCTCGAAATTGTGAAGGCCTTGCAGCAGCAGGGATTTCGGGTCGGCATGGTGGGCGATGGGGTCAACGATGCTCCGGCTCTGGCCCAAGCCGATACCGGTTTCGCTATCGGTAGTGGTACCGATGTGGCGATTCATAATGCCGATATCACCCTGGTTGGGGACTCACTAATCAATGTGAGCACTGCCATCGCTCTCTCCAGCGCCACCCTGAGAAATATCAAACAGAACCTTTTCGGTGCTTTTATCTATAATGTGATAGGCATTCCACTGGCGGCAGGCGTGCTCTATCCTTTGACAGGCTGGCTATTGCCCCCCATGTTTGCCAGTGCGGCCATGGCTCTGTCATCGGTCACAGTGGTGACCAATGCCAATCGATTGCGCTTTTTCCAACCAACCCAACAGGAGAAAAAGTTGTCCACAACGCTTAAAGTTAACGGTATGACCTGCCCGCATTGCGTCACGAATGTCACCAAAGCCCTTCAGGCAATCCAGGATGTTGAGAGTGCTGATGTGTCACTCGACAGTGCAGAGGCTGTGGTGACCGGGCAGGCAGATAAATCCGTCCTCATCGCAGCCGTGAAGTCGGCGGGTTACGAGGCGGAGTAGTCCGTTCTCCTGACTTAAGGTTATGCGGGAGATTTCGCCCCGCTACTGACTACTGAATGATTTAGCCGATGCAGATAGGGAAGACTCATACACTGCCAGCATTTCCGGTTCCACTGGAGCCGTCTCGCGGGCGTGCGCTCTCCGAGGTCAATTCACTTGCCGCCTTGCCGCAGGTTTCCCAGGAAAACAGGCCGACTCGGGCAGTTGATGATATCAAGCAGGCTGAGAGGATGCTGGAGCGCCAACGAGCGAGTAATACCTATGGTGTATTCGCAGAGGAATCTAACCAACAGAAGGCCGTTGCGGCCTACCAATCGCTACAGCAGAACGACGAGCGGGACTATGTCAGTGAAGTGTTGGGAATAGATGTCTACGCCTGATTGAGAG
The DNA here is from genome assembly GCA_025656435.1 of Candidatus Thiodiazotropha sp. (ex Gloverina cf. vestifex). Classification (GTDB taxonomy): domain Bacteria; phylum Pseudomonadota; class Gammaproteobacteria; order Chromatiales; family Chromatiaceae; genus Thiodiazotropha. The sequence continues at coordinate 3,536 of JAHXHT010000097.1, forward strand.
AGTGGTGTGGATGGCAGAATGCAATACGCCGGGCACGAGACCCGGCGTTTTTTATTTTAGTGTTAACAGACTCTAAGTCGTTGCGGGTTGGATGGCATCCTGTATCTTGGCATGAGCGACAATACTGTCGTCCTGACGCAGGGAGTGCTCGATTATATTTTCACCACACATGGCTTTGGGCGAGACACCCGCTTCTTTCAGTGCCTCATAGCTTTCGAAGAAGCGCTTCCATGTGATCTTGTATTTTGCTCTCGCTTCCGGGTTGTTGGTGGCGAGAAATAGACGGTCGATCTGTTTCCACTCCTGGTAACGTTCGCTGTTCTCCATACCCAGTTTATCCAGTCTTGCCTGAGCTTCCACGTGGGTCAGGCCACTGATCAGCTTACCTTGCATGAAAAGCAGACCTTGACGGACGGTGGTCGTGGGTGGGCGGTTGTTCCACTCTTGCACCTTGTTGGGGTCATCGAAGAGCTCACGAATCAGGTAGTGAGCCATGGTCTGATTCATCTTATAAGAGTAGGGGATGTTGAAGTGCTTGAGAATATCCACCTGTCGCTCGTCGGGTGGGGAGAAGAGACCCAGAACATTCATCGCCTGACCCTTTGTCAGTTTTTGTTGCAGGTAGATCCCCCGTTCATCGAGTTCACGCATCAAGGTGTCAGTAGCCGGTTCGTTCTGCCAAGCTTTTTCGGATTCGGTAGGCAGGTTGATTGCCTGCTCTATCTGTTCCTGGAAGTCGTCGACATTGACCTTTTTGTTCAACATAGTATTGATCTTGCTACTCTTGTAAATCAGAAATAGCGCCACCAGTACAAGCACGATGACAAACGAAAAGATTTCCATAGGTATATCCCTATCTATTATTCTTGAAGCCTGAGTATGGCAGTCGGTATAGCTATGGATTGAGAACCACTACTCACAATATGGTTATATGGAAGCTTCGAGAATTAAAGGAGTTTTTGTTGATTGAGGGGCTTGGATGTGAGCTTCACTAAGGCAGGCAACCCATGCGTCCGGAGTGAGCCGGGCGCAACGAGATCAGTCTGCGGGTGTGTAGGTATTGGATTCGAATGAAAGGGTGGCAAAAAGGTCGTTGAGACGTTCTTCACGGCGTATCAGCTCGACTCTGCCATCCTCTCGCAACAACAGCTCCTTGGGTCTGGGTTTGCCGTTGTAGTTGAAACCCATGGAGTGGCCATGGGCGCCAGTATCATGGATATAGAGAATATCTCCATCCGCCATCCTCGGCATTGAACGTTGTACGGCGAACTTGTCGTTGTTCTCGCAGAGCGAACCCACCACATCCACGGTTTCGTCGTTGCCTGTTTTTCCCAACACTGAGATATGGTGGTAGGCCCCATACATGCCGGGCCTCATCAAGGATGACATGCAGGAATCGACACCGACATAAGTTCGGTAGATCTCTTTGCGGTTGATGGTCGAGGTGACCAGCACACCATGGGGACCGGTCATGTAACGTCCGCTCTCCACACAGAGCTTGGGCATATAACCGTGCTGTTTTTTGAACAGCTCGAACAACTTGTTGATCTCTCGGCCCATGCTGACAATATCGAGTGGTTTCTCTTCGGGGCGGTAAGGAATACCCAGGCCCCCGCCAATATTGATGAAGTCGAAAGTGATATCGAGTTCGCTGGAGATCCACTCCACACGCTCGAGCAGCATGCGCGTGGTTTCCACCATATAAGCATGGTTCAGCTCGTTGGAGGCGAGCATGGTATGCAGACCGAAGCGCTTGGCGCCTCGCGCCTTGGCTTGTCTATAGGCATCCAGTAGTTGATCGTGAGAGACGCCATATTTTGACTCCACAGGATTTCCAATGATGCTGTTTCCTGTGCGGCGTTCACCTGGGTTGTATCGGAAGCAGATCAACTCGGGCATCTCGGGAATCTTGTCGATCAGCGAGATATCATCCAGGTTGAGTATACAACCGCCATCCGCCGCGGCAGCAGCGAACTCCTTGGGGCTGGTGTTATTGGAGGTGAACATGATTTCCTCACCCCGTGCCCCGATCTGGCGGCTGAGAGCCAACTCGGCAATGGAGCTACAGTCGAGACCAAATCCCATGGATTGCATCAGCTTCATCACTGACGGATTGGGCAGTGCCTTGACTGCAAAGTACTCGCGAAAGGACTCCACACCGGCGAATGCGTCAATCAGGGCATTACCGGTTTCTCTGATACCCTTCTCGTCATAGAGGTGGAAGGGCGTACCATAGTGCTCGACAATACCTGTGAGCGACTGCTCGATCCGTGTTGAGAAATCGTTGGATACCGGCACTAGATTGCCTCGCTGATTCTATTCATGGCGTCCTGCACATTCTCAAAACTGTTGAAAGCGCTGATCCTAACATAGCCTTCGCCACACTTGCCGAAGCCAGCACCTGGTGTACAGACGACACCGGTATTATTCAGCAGTTTGTCGAAAAAGGCCCAGGAGTCGCCCTTGGCATCGATCCAGATGTAGGGTGAATTCTCACCGCCAATGCAATCGTAGCCGAGGGATTCCATATGCTCACGGACATACTTTGCATTCTTCATGTAATAGGTGATCAATTCACTGATTTGTGCTTGGCCCGCCTCGCTGTAGACTGCTTCGGCTGCCCGTTGAACCGGATAGGAGACGCTGTTGAATTTTGTGGTGTGGCGGCGGTTCCACAGGCCATGAATGGAGACGGGCTCGCCACTGGCGGTATAAGCGGTACATGCCTTGGGTACTACCGTGTAGGCACAGCGTGTGCCGGTGAAGCCTGCATTCTTGGAGAAGCTGCGGAACTCCACGGCTACCTCCTGCGCACCTTCGATCTCGTAGATGGAGCGGGGCAGATTGTCGTCCTGCACGAAGGCCTCGTAGGCGGCATCGAACAGGATCAGTGCCTTGTTGGCTTTGGCGTAGTCGACCCATGCTTTCAGTTGTGCCTTAGTGGCGGTGGCGCCGGTGGGATTGTTCGGAAAACAGAGGTAGATCAGATCAACCGGCTCGCTGGGAAGGCCAGGAATGAAACCGTTTTCCTTATTACCCTCAAGATAGACCAGGCCGGTGTAGCGTCCATCCGCAGCCGCGCCAGTGCGACCCGCCATCACGTTAGTGTCGACATAGACGGGATAGACGGGGTCAGGAATGGCAACACGAATGTCGTTGGCGAAGATCTCCTGAAAGTTGCCCGAGTCGCATTTTGCACCATCACTGACGAAGACCTCTTCGGCCTCGATGTTGCAGCCACGGGACTGGAAGTCACCCTTGGCGATTGCCTCACGCAGGAAATCGTAACCCTGCTCGGGACCGTAACCGTGAAAGGTACCGTCATTGGCCATCTCGTCGACGGCTGTATGAAAGGCCTCAATGCAGGCATCCGGCAGGGCGCGGGTGACGTCACCGATACCCAACTTGATAATCTGTTTGTCGGGATTCGCAGTCTGAAACTGTAAAACCCGCTTGGCGATGTCGGAGAACAGGTAGGAGGCCTGGAGTTTGTTGAAGTTCTCGTTGATCTTGATCATGCTGCACCTCAGGAAATCAGAAAGCGGGCCATTATACAGGGAATGCGTGTGAGGAGGAGGGTGATCCGGTCAGCCGAAAATCTTTTCGTAGTCGTCCTTTTTGAAGCCTACATGCAGGGATTTTCCCAGCTCCAGCACCGGCCGCTTTATGATCGATGGCGTTGCCAGCATGACGCGGATGGCACTTGCCTCATCGATATGATTTTTGACTGAGTCATCGAGCTTGCGCCACATCATGCCGCGACGGTTGAGTAGGGTCCCCCAGCCGACCTGGCTCACCCATTGTCGCAGCCGTTTTTCATCGACACCTGATTTTTTGTAGTCATGGAATTCATATTCGATGTCTTGCTCTGCCAGCCATTGACGGGCCTTTTTCATGGTGTCGCAATTGGGAATGCCGTAGAGTCGGACCATCAAACTGATTCCTGGATTATTCATGGTAAAGGGGTTCAGGCTCGCCAGCGGTGCAGATTTACCGATCAGCGGTCTCACGCTGACGATGCCGGCCCGGTAGTATAAGGGATGCCTCAGCAAAGAACCTATGGTGCCAGTGAGGTTATGAGCGACGAAAAGGAGACCGATTTCGTCTGTCCGGTACCTGAACCGGCAGATCTCAGCCTTGTTCAGCAGGTCATGCTCGATCCCCAACCGCCATTGACCGACTATCGCGAGGCAATGGCGCTGGCCAACGGTGTGGCGGATGAGCGTCTGGGAGAACACATGCTACTCTCCTGGTATGATCGGGATCGGGGTTTCGAATCCCCACAGCATGCCAGTGAGTGCCACCAGGATAGCGCTGTACCGGGATATGTGGATTACGGCATACATCACGGGGCCAGACTGATGATCGACTTTCATCAAGGCAGATTTGTCTTTTTCTATCTGCCCCTGGAGGATTTCTGAATGATCCCTTTGTGGATTTTCAGTGCTATAAATTGACCATTGGTCAGATTTGATGGGTAACCAACGGGAGACAAAAGGACAGGCTATGGATCCCATCGAAGAGAATGGCTGGGAGATCAATGCCGATAAGAGCCTGATAACCCATCAGAGCGGCTTCAAGGCTGAGTTTCGAGATGCCTCCATCTACCGCTGATCGCCATGGAAGGCTGAAAGCCGAGGCGATTAGTCCCCGATAGGCGTAGGCGCGGTTGTATGGCCGTAATTGTGACTGTTA
>JAHXHT010000098.1 GCA_025656435.1 Candidatus Thiodiazotropha sp. (ex Gloverina cf. vestifex)
CGGTCGGGGCATAACGGCTGTCGCGTTGGCGAGTCGATTTTGGGGACTCGGATGTCCCAAAATCTTTCACGAGGTAGCGACACGCTTGCTGGTAAATAGACGATGAAGATTGCTCTGGGCGTTGAATACGATGGCAGTGCCTTCCATGGTTGGCAGTTCCAGGGTGATGTGCGAAGTGTCCAGGAATTACTGGAGATTGCACTCTCCAAGGTGGCTGATCACCCGGTCACAGTTCAGTGTGCCGGCCGTACGGATACCGGTGTGCATGCCACCGGTCAGGTGGTCCACTTTGATACTGAGGCAGTTCGCTCAGTGCGCTCCTGGATACTTGGGACCAACAGCAATCTCCCGAACGACATCAGTATCTCCTGGGCCAAGGAGATGCCGGAAGACTTCCATGCCCGCTTCTCGGCAATTGGCCGTCATTACCGTTACCGAATCATCAACCGGGCATATCGCTCGGCACTCTGGAGAGACCGTGCCGTCTGGGTACACCATCCCCTGGATGCTTCACGTATGCACCTTGCAGCCCAGTATTTAGTGGGTACCCACGACTTTTCCTCATACCGGGCCTTGGCTTGTCAGGCGAAGCACCCGGTCAGAACCATTCATAGTCTCAATGTGAAACGTGAGGGAGAGATGGTGACGATAGCGGTGCATGCCAATGCCTTCCTGCATCATATGGTAAGAAATATCGCTGGGGTTCTGATTGCCATTGGTAAAGAAGAGCAGCCAGTATCCTGGACAGAGGAGGTGCTGGGTCTTAGAGATCGCACCCTTGGCGGTGTGACGGCGCAGCCGCAGGGGCTCTGTCTGACCCGAGTGGAGTACCCGGATGAATTTGGACTTTATGGCTGACTACCCACGAGCAATCCCGGCTAAACATGGCGTCAATTAACGCCATGCTGTATCTTTCCGAAGCTTATGAGAACCCGTATTAAAATCTGTGGCATCACCCGGGTGGAGGACGCTTTGGAGGTTGTACGTCTGGGTGCCGACGCCATCGGCCTGGTCTTTTATCCGCCCAGTCCACGAACTGTCAGTATTGAGCAGGCGAGCGCTATTGTGAAGTGTTTGCCACCGTTTGTGACAGTGGTTGGGCTATTTGTGAATGAGACCCGGGAGCATATCGGGCAGGTGATAAAAGAGGTGCCCCTGGATCTGTTGCAGTTTCATGGAGACGAACTGCCGACTGAATGCACGGGATATCACCGACCCTGGATTAAGGCAATTCGCATGCGAGAGTCCGTCGATCTGCAACAAATGGGACAGATTTATTCAGAGGCCTCAGGCTTGTTGCTGGATACCTATCAGAAAGATATGCCGGGTGGAACAGGCCAGTCCTTTGACTGGTGTAGAATCCCGCGTGATATCGCATCAAAAATCATCCTTGCAGGCGGGCTGAATTCACACAATGTGGAGCTAGCGATTGATCAGATCCATCCCTATGCGGTGGATGTAAGTGGTGGTGTTGAGGCGGCCAAAGGTATCAAAGATGCTCAGAAAATAGCGGATTTTATCGCAGGAGTAAATCGTGTCGACAACAGCTGAAAAGATTATCGGTACCCTGCCAGACGCACGGGGGTATTTTGGCCCCTACGGGGGACTGTTCGTCCCTGAGACCCTCATGGAACCTTTACAGGAACTGCGAGAGGCCTACGAACGCTATATGCAGGACGAAGACTTTCTCCATGAGCTTGACGAGGATCTGGCTAACTATGTGGGGAGACCCTCACCGATCTACCATGCCCGGCGCTGGAGTGAGCAGTTAGGTGGGGCTCAGATCTATCTGAAACGGGAGGATCTGAACCATACCGGCGCCCACAAAGTAAATAACACCATTGGTCAGGCTCTGCTTGCCGGGCGTATGGGTAAGACCCGGATCATTGCCGAGACCGGCGCCGGTCAACACGGTGTGGCAACTGCAACAGTGGCAGCTCGTCTGGGTCTGGAGTGCGTGGTTTACATGGGTGCTGTGGATATCGCCCGCCAGGAGACCAACGTCTATCGGATGCGTCTGCTGGGTGCTGAAGTGAGAGCAGTCTCTTCAGGCTCCAAGACCTTGAAGGATGCACTCAACGAGGCGATGCGCGACTGGGTGACGAATGTAGACAATACTTTTTATATCATCGGCACGGTTGCTGGCCCACACCCCTATCCGGCAATGGTGAGAGATTTCCAGACTGTAATCGGCCGGGAGGCACGTGAACAGATGCAGCGCCAGACAGGCCGGTTGCCTGATGCACTGGTGGCCTGTGTCGGTGGGGGTTCCAATGCGATTGGACTCTTCTATCCTTTTCTCGATGATCAGGATGTGAAGATCTACGGCGTTGAGGCTGCCGGCGATGGTCTGGACACCGATCTCCATGCCGCACCCCTGTGTGCGGGTAAGCCAGGGGTACTGCATGGCAACCGCACCTATCTAATGGAAGATACTGATGGGCAGATTATAGAGACCCACTCAATTTCGGCGGGTCTGGATTACCCAGGTGTTGGACCTGAACATGCCTGGTTGAAAGATAGCGGACGGGCAAATTATGTCGCAGTGACTGATGATGAAGCGCTGGCCGCTTTCCATGATCTGACACGTATCGAAGGGATCATTCCCGCCTTAGAATCTAGTCATGCGCTTGCCTACGCCAAGAAACTGGCTCCCGAGATGAAGCGTGATCAAACTATCCTGATCAACCTCTCCGGTAGGGGGGACAAGGACATGCATACCGTGGCAGCCAGGGAGGGTATCGAAATATGAGCCGTCTCGAAGCAAGATTCAGTCAGCTCAAGGCGACGGGTAAAAAGGCACTGATCCCCTTCATTACCGCCGGTGATCCGATACCGGATATTACCGTGGACCTGATGCGGGACCTGGTCTCTGCCGGGGCCGATGTTATCGAGTTGGGCGTACCCTTTTCAGATCCTATGGCGGATGGGCCAGTGATACAGGGAGCCAGCGAACGCGCGCTGGATCACCGCGTCAGTCTGCGAGATGTCATGCGGATGGTGAGCCGTTTCCGGGAGTTGGACAACGAGACCCCAGTGGTACTGATGGGCTATCTCAATCCCATCGAGATTATGGGCTACGAGACTTTTGCTGCACAGGCGGCTGAGGCAGGTGTGGACGGGATATTGGTGGTGGATCTTCCCCCGGAAGAGGGTGCAGAATTATTAGAGGCAGTGAAGGGTAGAGGACTCGATCAGATCTACCTGATTGCACCGACCAGCACACCGGAGCGGATAAAAACCATCTGTGACGCAGCAGGCGGCTTCGTCTACTATGTCTCAGTGAAGGGTGTGACAGGCGCCAGCCATCTCGATCTCCAAACAGTGGAGAGTAAACTGCGGGATATCAGGGCCGTTACTAACCTGCCGGTAGGTGTTGGTTTTGGTATCAAGGACGCCCAGACGGCTGCTGCTGTCTCTCGTCTGGCAGATGCGGTAGTCGTGGGTAGCGCGCTGGTCTCCCGAGTGGAGGCGCTGGCTGAAGAACCGGAAAAAATTGGCAGCGCCCTGGGAGAGGTCATTGCATCCATGCGACAAGCCATGGATGAGGCATAAACAAACCATAAAGATGAAGGGCCGAAAACAACCATGAGTTGGTTCGAAAAATTAATGCCAAGCCGCATTCGTACGGATGCCGGCCATAAACGAGCGGTGCCTGAGGGGCTTTGGACCAAATGTCCCGGGTGTAACGCAATTCTCTATCGGGCTGAGATGGAGCGCAATCTCGATGTCTGCCCCAAATGTAATCATCACAATCGCATCAACGCACGTCGCCGGATCGAAACCTTCCTCGACCCGGAACCGCAGGAGGAGATCGGCGCCAATCTCGAGTCGGTCGATCCGCTGAAATTCAAGGACAGCAAAAAGTATAAGGAGCGTATCAGTCAGGCACAGAAGGTTTCCGGTGAAAAGGATGCATTGGTTGCTGTTCGTGGTCAGGTGAAAGGGCTGGATGTGGTGGTTGCCGCCTTTGAATTCAGTTTCATGGGAGGCTCCATGGGTTCGGTCGTGGGCGAGCGCTTTGTGCGAGCCGTCAACATGGCCCTGGAGCGGCATATACCACTGGTCTGTTACTCTGCCAGCGGCGGTGCGCGTATGCAGGAGTCACTCTTCTCGCTGATGCAAATGGCCAAGACCAGTGCCGCCTTGGAACGCCTGCAAAAGCGGGGTTTGCCCTTCATTTCCATAATGACCGATCCCACTATGGGTGGTGTATCAGCCAGCTTGGCAATGTTGGGCGACATCAATATCGGCGAACCCAATGCGCTGATCGGCTTCGCCGGCCCCAGGGTTATCGAGCAGACAGTACGGGAGAAACTGCCCGAGGGATTCCAGCGCAGTGAATTTTTGTTGGAACATGGTGCTATCGACATGATCATTTCTCGCAGAGATATGCGTGACCGGGTTGCCGACCTGCTTAGCATCATGATGGACAAGGCGCGTCCCTGAGCCTAACTGCTCTATGCGATTCGACACGCTGGATCAGTGGCTAGACTGGCAGTCGACACTGCATCCACAGGAGATCGAGCTGGGACTTGAGCGGGTTGCCGATGTCTGGCAGCGTCTCAAACCTGATGGACTCGAAAGCCTGGTGATTACTGTGGCTGGAACCAACGGCAAGGGCTCCTGTGTGGCGATGCTGGACAGCATCTACCGTAAAGCGGGGTATCGAGTCGGAGTCTACACTTCACCGCATCTGATCCGTTATAACGAGCGCATCAAGCTGGACGGCAAACCTGTCGAGGACAGGCGCCTGTGCGAAGTTTTTGATGCTATCGACAAGGCACGTGGCGATACAACCCTGACCTATTTTGAGTTCGGCACCCTGGCGGCACTCTATGTTTTTGCAGAGGAGCATCCGGATCTGGTGATTCTGGAGGTGGGGCTTGGTGGCAGACTGGATGCTGTTAATATCATTGATGCCGATCTTGCGCTGATCTCCTCCATTGATCTTGATCATACCGATTGGCTAGGTGAAACCCGGGAGGAGATCGGTATGGAAAAGGCGGGCATCATGCGACCGGGCAGACCGGTAGTATTGGCGGATCCCGAAATGCCCACCTCAGTCTTCACTGCCGCGCAGCAGGTCGGGGCACGTACATTAACGCTCGGACGAGATTATAACTTTCGCCAAATCGCCACGGGTTGGCGATGGTCAGGGCCTGACGGAAATCCACTCAATCTGCCCGTACCGGCGCTGCCAGCCTTATGGCAACTTCAGAATGCCGCTGCCGTTGTGATGGCCTGTCGATGTTTGCAACAGCAGCTTGAATGCAGAGATGAGGATTTGGCTGCGGGCCTTGAGCAGGTCAGGCTACCAGGTCGCCTGCAGCTGATAACCGGCAGGCCAAATGTATTACTGGATGTGGCGCACAATCCGCAGGCGGTGAGAAGTCTGCGATCATATCTTGCCAGGCACCCTGAGCAGAACCCCATAAGGGCTGTTTTTGGCCTGTTACATGACAAGGATGCCACGGCTGTCGCCTCGATCATGGGCGACAGTATCGAAGCGTGGCACCTGATGGATCTGCCGGGTAATCGCGGACGCTTATCCAACGCGCTGGCGGGGACAATGCGGGATGCGGGCATTACTGCCCCAATACATGGCTACCAGACTTTCACTAAAGCTTTTGGTGCTGCGCGATCAGAGGCAAAAGGCAAAGGTCTGATTCTAATATTCGGCTCATTTCTCGTGGTTGGTGAAGCAATGCAATATTTGAGTATTGAGTAGCCGATATCCACTACCCAGCTGATATACTTGGACGAAGTGGGTTTGGTGGACTGTCACACTGACCTGTCAAATACGTATAAATGGATCTGATCTATGGCTTTGGAGGAGAGATTAAAGCAGCGGTTGATCGGTGCTGCCGTATTGGTGGCGCTGGTGGTGATCTTTGTGCCCATGCTGATCGATGAACCTATTGACAGCAAATTGGTGTCAGATCACACAATCCCTACCAAGCCACCTGCACTGGTTAAGCCTATGCCGGAGATTCTGCCTGCCAAACCACCGATTGGGAAACCTGTTGAACGGGTGCCGGAAGTCCCGCCGAAGCCTGCAGTACCAGAGCCGGTTAAGAAATCGGCAGCTCAAAAAGAGCAAAGAAAGCCACCAACGGCCTGGATAATTCAAGTTGCGAGCCTGACGGTTCAGAAAAATGCGGAAAAACTGGTTGCCGATTTAAAAAAAGCCGACATGCCGGCACAACTTGAAAAGGTCGCGGTAGCGGGTAAAAAGCACTATCGTGTACGTGTCGGTCCTGAAGTGGATTTCAAGACTGCTGAACGGATGGCGAAAAAAATCAAACGTGATTTCAAATTGACACCAAAGGTCATGCGCTATCCTGAATAGCTAGCGCCTGTTAACTCACCTGAACATGAACATAGCAACACAAGCCCAATCAGTCCTCAACAGTCTTTTGGATAAAAATCCGCCAAAGTGGCTGGAGTCTTTTATCTCCACCACCCTTCCTATGGTTGTGACTCTTCTGCTGGTTGTGATCATCGGAGCGAAGTTGACTGAGCTTACCTGGCAACTGATTCCGGTGCCTGATAGCGCGCTGTCTACCAAGCAGCAGATAGAACGCAAACCGTTGCCAAGCAGTAGTCGCAAGGACGATGAGGTGCAGCTGGAGCAGACTGCGAATCTTCATCTCTTCGGTGAGGCTGGTATGGTAAAACCGGTCAAGCAGATCGAACAAAAAGCGCCCGAAACACGCTTAAATTTGACCCTGCATGGTGTGTTCGTTGAGGAGAATCCGGAGCAGGGTGCGGCAATCATTGGCACATCCGGCGCCAAACAGAAATATTACAAGGTGGGCGCCAATGTGATGAGTGGGGTGAAGCTTCAGGGAGTTTTCGATGATCGTGTGGCACTGTTGCGCAATGGTCAGTCGGAGGTCCTGCGCTTTCCGAAAGTATCCAATAGAAGTGCCAATGTGTCATCTGCCAGACCTGCGGCATCGACCCGTTCGAGTAGAGCTGGTGCAGTGAATGCTGCCTCTCTGAGTGAATATCGAGAGGTTTTTCAGAAGGAACCACTCAAGATCTTCGAACATGTGCGATTTGTACCTGTCAGGTCAAGAGATGGGCTGAAAGGTTATCGAGTACTGCCACAGAAAAACCGTGAACTATACAACAAGCTTGGCATCCGCCCCTCGGATCTTGTGACGGGAGTCAATGGCGTGACGCTGACCAATGATAAGGAGGCCATGAAGTTGATTCAAATGCTGAAGGATGCCAGCTCGGTTCAGGTCGATATTGTCAGAAACGGCCAGCCGCAGTCTCTTAATTTTAATCTCAACTGATCAATCGTCTTACTGCTGTTGATGGATTTCAGAGATCCGGTGTCGCCGGTGGCGTGGGTTGGTTGGGTACCAGAGCGACTTCATCTCCCTGTTCAAGCTTGGTGAAATACTCCGCAAATTGCTTATTGATCGTCGGTCGCAGCAGCGACTCATCAAATATGGGTGCCAGCTGAGGGCGCCGTGTACGTAGCAACTTCAATAGGTCGGAGATAGTGATAACCGATTTTGGCAGGTTGATCTCCTCACTCTCCTTGCCTGCTTTGTTGGCCAGCCAGGCGAAGTAAAAGAGCTTGATGTTGCGCGCTTGATCCACTGTCTCATTTCGCTGGTAACCCAGGGCTTCCAGCTTCTCGAGATAGGTCTGCCAGTTTTTTTCCTGATCTTGTCCGAGTTGATAGAGGGTTTCCCAGGCGTAGATGCCGGTGTCGTGCCCATCATCGAAGATTAGCCGGATGGCATACTGACCCTGAGGTTCAATCCGCTCGATGTTGACCAACTCCTTGCCGGTCACCAGTGTTTTGCCAGACTTGACCTCGGCAGCAGTTGAGAAGACACGGAGATATTCACAGGGTAATTCGAAGCTGGCTCCATCCGAGAAGCGCAGGGCCAGAAGTCGTGACTTCTGATGCAGGTTGATTTCCACAGGTATGGGAATTTCTTTGCTCATGCTGATACCGATCAATCTTGCGGGGTAGGGAGCGGGATGATGTCATAATTTGCTATCCGGCTTCAACCGGGGGGAGTCTCTGTGAATGAACCGGGATCAGTGATTATGGGACCTTATCTAAGCGGAGAAAACCTACAAATACTTGCTTTTTATGGATTCATCCGCTGATCGCCATGGAAGGCTGAAAGCCGAGGCGATTAGTCCCCGATAGGCGTAGGCGCGGTTGTATGGCCGTAATTGTGACT